>NZ_CVTO01000099.1:33898-87703 GCF_900004715.1 Pseudomonas sp. 24 E 13 | reverse complement strand
GTACTCGGTCCAATCCAACATCCTGGTCGGCCCAGAGGCCGCCATCGGGGGCAAGCCCCCTCCCACAGTTAACCGCGTACACCCGCAACGCCTGTGCTCGACAGCCAGCGTTCAACCACGGGGCAGGAATACATCGGCCAGCAGTTGATTACGCGGCAGCCCCGCCAGGAACAAGCGTTTGGAAAAGGCTTCGACGCTGTCAGGATGCCCGCAGACTAAGGCCAGCGTCTGCCGCGATATGAGCCGCAGTTGCCCCAATGCCTGGGCCAACTCATGTGCGGTCCACAACTCCACTGTAAGGTTCTGATGCTGCGCGGCCAGCGCCATCAGGGGCCCGGCCAGATAATGCCCATCAGCATCATGCGCCAGATGAACCACGCGAATGGCACCTTGGTGATCCTGGCGCAACGCCTCACGCAACACCCCCCACAAAGGCCCCAGCCCGGTACCGGAGGCGAGCAGCCACAGCGGTCGCGCCTGCCAGTCCGGATCGTAATGCAGCGCCCCGCCGCGCAACTCGCCCAGGCGCAGACAATCCCCCAGGTTCAACTGTCGCGCCGCATCGCTGAATTCGCCGGGTAAACGGCAATCCAGATGAAACTCCAGGTACGGGTCCTCCTGCGGCAAACTCGCCAGGGAATACGGCCGCGCCACCTGCCCCGCCCATAACACCAGGTGCTGCCCAGCGCTGTAACGCAGGCCGCGCTGCGGTTGCAGGCGCAGACGCAGCACCGACGCCGTCAGCCAACCGGCACCCACCACCTGCGCCGCCACACCGTCGCGCACAGGATCAAAGGCTTCGACCTGCAGATCGCCAACCACCTGGCACTGGCAGGCCAGGCGCCAACCGTGCTGGCGTTGCTCCAGGCTCAACGCGTCAGGTTGGCGGTCCTGAACCTCGCCCTGGCAACGTACCAGGCAGGCATGGCAACTGCCGGCGCGGCAACTGTAGGGCACGGCCACACCTGCCTGGTTCAAGGCATCCAGCAGGTTGCTGCCGGTGGCGACCGACCAGTGGCGTTCGCCGACGTGCAGTTCAGGCATATAAAGGCTCTATCAGAAGGGACGCGCACAGGGAATCATGCCTGCGACAGTTTGACCATAGTCGGGTGTATCGGCCACCGCCACGGGTTATACTGCCGCGCCTTTTTAGCGTCGCGCCTGCACCAATGGCGTGCCTGTGGAAGGTGGCTTCAGCCGACCGATGCAACACTGAAGCCACCTTTATTGAATGTTCCCTTATAGAGGAGCGCGACTCATGACCGTGATCAAGCAAGACGACCTGATTCAGAGCGTTGCCGACGCCCTGCAATTCATTTCCTACTACCACCCGGTTGATTTCATCCAGGCGATGCACGAGGCCTACCTGCGCGAAGAATCGCCGGCGGCCCGTGACTCCATCGCCCAGATCCTGATCAACTCGCGCATGTGCGCCACCGGCCATCGCCCGATCTGCCAGGACACCGGCATCGTCACCGTGTTCGTGCGCGTGGGCATGGACGTACGTTGGGATGGCGCCACCATGGGCCTGGACGACATGATCAACGAAGGCGTGCGTCGCGCCTACAACCTGCCGGAAAACGTCCTGCGCGCATCCATCCTCGCCGACCCGGCAGGCGCGCGCAAAAACACCAAGGACAACACCCCGGCGGTGATCCACTACTCCATCGTCCCGGGTAACACCGTGGAAGTGGACGTGGCCGCCAAGGGCGGTGGTTCCGAAAACAAGTCGAAAATGGCCATGCTCAACCCGTCCGACTCGATCGTCGACTGGGTGCTCAAGACCGTTCCGACCATGGGCGCCGGCTGGTGCCCACCGGGCATGCTCGGCATCGGCATCGGCGGCACAGCCGAGAAAGCCGCGGTGATGGCCAAGGAAGTGTTGATGGAATCCATCGACATCCATGAACTGAAGAAGCGCGGCCCGCAGAACCGTATCGAAGAGATGCGCCTGGAGCTGTTCGAGAAGGTCAACCAACTGGGCATCGGCGCCCAGGGCCTGGGTGGCCTGACCACCGTGCTCGACGTGAAGATCATGGACTACCCGACTCACGCCGCTTCCCTGCCGGTGTGCATGATCCCCAACTGCGCCGCCACCCGCCATGCGCATTTCGTGCTCGACGGTTCGGGCCCGGCATCGCTGGAAGCGCCACCGCTGGACGCCTACCCGGAGATCGTCTGGGAAGCCGGCCCATCGGCCCGTCGCGTCAACCTCGACACCCTGACCCCGGAAGAAGTGCAGAGCTGGAAGCCGGGCGAAACCGTGTTGCTCAACGGCAAGATGCTCACCGGTCGCGACGCCGCGCACAAGCGCATGGTCGAGATGCTGAACAAGGGTGAGACCCTGCCGGTGGACCTCAAGGGTCGCTTCATCTACTACGTCGGCCCGGTTGATCCGGTGCGCGAAGAAGTGGTTGGCCCGGCAGGCCCGACCACCGCGACGCGGATGGACAAGTTCACCCGTCAGATCCTCGAACAAACCGGCCTGTTGGGCATGATCGGCAAATCCGAGCGCGGCCCGACCGCTATCGAAGCGATCAAGGACCACAAGGCCGTCTACCTGATGGCCGTAGGCGGCGCCGCTTACCTGGTGGCCCAAGCCATCAAAAAATCGCGCGTCGTCGCTTTCGCCGAACTGGGCATGGAAGCGATCTACGAGTTCGACGTGAAGGACATGCCGGTCACCGTTGCGGTGGACAGCAACGGCGAGTCGGTACACATCACCGGTCCTGCCATCTGGCAGAAGAAGATCAGTGAGAGCCTGGCGGTGGAAGTGCAGTAAGCACCTCCCTCCAAGGATAAAGGCGACTGCGGCCCCAAGGGCCCAGTCGCCTTTTTTTTTTGATGAGTGCAGTCAAATGTGGGAGGGGGCTTGCTCCCTCCCACACAAGCCCCCTCACTGCACTACCCAATGGCTCATGGTATGGTGCTCGCCCCCTACCGGCCTGTTCATCATCGTATGATCGCGATCCCTCGCCCCCTGCGCCTGACGTTCTACTCCCTGCTGATCATCGCTGGTGCCGTGCTGGCTGCCGCCCTGGCCACGCGCCATGCCGAACGCCAGGCCCTGGTGGACGATGCCGCTCGCGCCAACCAGCAGCTCGCGCTGTATGCCAACTCGCTGCACACCCTGATCGAACGCTACCGCGCCCTGCCCGCCGTGCTGGCCCTGGACTCGGAGATGATCAACGCCTTGAAAGGCCCGCTGACTGTCGACACCCAGGACCTGCTCAACCGCAAACTGGAACGCATCAACAGCGCCGCGCAGTCGTCCACCCTGGAATTGATGGACCGCACCGGCCTGGCCGTGGCCGCCAGCAACTGGAAGCTGCCCAGCAGTTATGTGGGACACAACTACGCATTTCGGCCTTATTTCAGCCAGACCCTGAGCCAGGGCACCGGGCGCTTTTATGCCGTGGGGGTGACCACCGGCATCCCGGGCTACTTCCTTTCCAGCGCGGTGGTCGATGAGCACGAGCAGTTCCTTGGCGCCATGGTGGTCAAGCTGGAGTTTCCCGAACTGGAACGCGAATGGGCCCAGGGCAATGACTTGCTGCTGGTCAGCGATGCACGCGGCATTGTGTTTATCGCCAACCAGCCGGGCTGGCGCTATCGCAACCTGCGGCCGTTGTCAGAGAGCGACCTGGCTGAACTCAAGGCCACCCGTCAATACGACAAGAAGCAACTGCAGCCGCTGGAGACCCGCACCCTGCAACGCTTCGACGACAACAGCCACTTGATGCGCGTCAACGGCCCCGACGGCAGTGCCAACTACATCTGGGAGTCGCTGCCGCTCAAAGCCGAAGGCTGGACCCTGCACCTGCTGCGCAAACCCCAGTTCCCGCTGGAAGACCAGCGCAACGCCGGCCTTGCCGCCGCCGGTTCGTGGCTGGCCCTGGTGTTTCTTGTGCTGTTCCTGAGCCAGCGTTGGCGCCTGGCGCGTCTGCGTCAACGCAGCCGCGAAGAGCTTGAGCAATTGGTCGAGGAGCGCACCCAGGCCCTGCGCACCGCCCAGGATGGCCTGGTGCAGTCGGCCAAACTGGCGGCGCTGGGGCAGATGTCCGCCGCCCTTGCCCACGAAATCAACCAACCGCTGACCGCGCAACGCATGCAATTGGCGACGCTGCGGCTGTTGCTCGACCACGGCCGCGTGGACGATGCCTACAAGGCACTCACACCGCTGGATGACATGCTCACGCGCATGGCGGCGCTGACGGGCCACCTCAAGACCTTCGCCCGCAAAAGCCCCAGCGGCCTGCGCGAACGCCTGGACCTGGCCACCGTGGTCGACCAGTCCCTGCACCTGCTCGACGCGCGCCTGCGCGATGAACATATCGGCGTAGCGCTGGACCTGACCCGCCCTGCCTGGGTGCGCGGCGACGCGATTCGCCTCGAACAGGTGTTGATCAACCTGCTGCGCAACGCCCTGGATGCCATGGCCGACAAACCGCGCAAACGCCTGGAGATTCGTTTGCACGCCGACCAGCAGCTCTGGCAGTTAAGCGTCAGCGACAGCGGTGGCGGGATTGCCGAAGAGCACTTGAACAACGTCTTCGACCCCTTCTTCACCACCAAGCCGGTGGGCGACGGGCTCGGCTTGGGGTTGGCGGTGTCCTACGCTATCGTGCACGAACTAGGCGGACGCCTGATCGCCGGCAACCGGGGCGACGGCGCAGTGTTTACCTTGACCTTGCCTGTCGCGCTGGAGACGCCCGATCTATGTTGAACGCGGTGATTGTGGTTGATGACGAAGCCAGCATTCGTACGGCCGTCGAACAATGGTTGAGCCTGTCGGGTTTCGAGGTGCAGTTGTTCAGCCGTGCCGAAGAATGCCTGGCGCAGTTGCCCAGGGACTTCCCCGGCGTGATCCTGAGCGATGTGCGCATGCCCGGTCTCAGCGGCCTGGAGTTGCTGGCTGAAGTACAGCGGCGCGATGCCGACCTGCCGGTCATCCTGCTCACCGGCCATGGCGATGTCCCCATGGCCGTCGACGCCATGCGCGACGGTGCCTACGACTTCCTGGAAAAACCCTTCAGCCCGGATACCCTGCTCAATAGCCTGCGTCGAGCACTCGACAAACGCGGCCTGGTCCTGGAAAACCGCCGCCTGCATCAGCAGGCCGACCACCGCGCCCAGCTCGAATCCAGCCTGCTGGGGGTGTCCCGCAGCCTGCAGAACCTGCGCCGCCAGGTGCTGGACCTGGCCACGCTGCCGGTCAATGTGTTGATCCGTGGCGAGACCGGCAGCGGCAAGGAATTGGTCGCCCGCTGCCTGCATGATTTCGGCCCACGGGCGAAGAAGCCGTTTGTCGCGCTCAATTGCGCGGCCATTCCCGAGCAGCTGTTCGAGGCCGAGTTGTTCGGCCATGAAAGCGGCGCATTCACCGGCGCCCAGGGCAAGCGTATCGGCAAGCTGGAGTATGCCCACGGCGGCACGCTGTTCCTCGATGAAATCGAAAGCATGCCCCTGGCCCAACAGGTGAAATTGTTGCGGGTGCTGCAGGAGCAGAAGCTGGAGCGGTTGGGCTCCAATCAGAGCATCCAGGTGGATTTGCGCATCATTGCCGCCACCAAGCCGGACCTGCTGGAAGAGGCCCGTGCCGGGCGTTTTCGCGAAGACCTGGCGTATCGCCTGAACGTCGCGCAACTGCGCCTGCCGGCGTTGCGCGAGCGGCGCGAAGACATCCCGTTGCTGTATGAACATTTTGCGCAAAGCGCTGCCGAGCGCTTGGGCCGCCAGGTCGAGCCCTTGAGCGGGCCGCAGTTGGGACGCCTGCTCAGCCATGACTGGCCGGGCAACGTACGTGAACTGGCGAACGTTGCCGAGCGCCAGGTGCTGGGGCTTGGAGAGCCGGAACCTGAAGGAGTCGAGGCCGGGCAATCGTTGGCGGCGCAACAGGAAGCCTTCGAGGCGCATTGCCTGAAAGCTGCGCTGGCCCGGCATAAAGGCGATATCAAGGCGGTGCTGGCCGAGCTGCAACTGCCGCGCCGCACCTTCAATGAAAAGATGCAGAGGCATGGGTTGGCAAGGGAGATGTTTCTCTAGCGGCCTTCCGATCGCCATCGGGGGCAAGCCCCCTCCCACATTTTGATTTGTGAACACATCCAAGTGTGGGAGGGGGCTTGCCCCCGATGGCGCCCGCAGCCATAAGCGGATTTCCGCTCATCACCCCAAAACCATCAGCGACTTTCCGCTCAAAAAAACCTCGCAACCCTTCTATCCCGGGCCTTCATCCACCTGGCACAGCTTCTGCTATAGCCCCAGCCAGGCAGTGCTCAGGCACGCTTCATAAAAACAACTAGATGAAGGATCCTTCAATGGATAACTCCAATACCTTGCCTCTGGGGTCGGCAACTGCGCCGGCGAAAGAACGCACGACCTCCAGCCGGATCAAATCGATCTTCAGCGGCTCCGTGGGCAACATGGTCGAGTGGTATGACTGGTACGTCTATGCCGCCTTCTCGCTGTACTTCGCCAAGACCTTCTTCCCCAAAGGCGACACCACCGCCCAATTGCTCAACACCGCCGCGATCTTCGCCGTGGGCTTTCTGATGCGCCCTATCGGCGGCTGGCTGATGGGCCTTTACGCCGACAAAGTCGGGCGTAAAAAAGCCCTGATGGCCTCGGTCTACCTGATGTGCTTCGGCTCACTGTTGATCGCCCTGAGCCCAAGCTATGAACTCATCGGTATCGGCGCACCCATCCTGCTGGTATTCGCCCGCTTGCTGCAGGGGCTGTCGGTAGGTGGCGAGTACGGCACCTCCGCCACGTACCTCAGCGAGATGGCGACCCGGGAACGCCGCGGTTTCTACTCCAGCTTCCAGTACGTGACCCTGATCTCCGGCCAGCTCATCGCGCTGGGTGTGCTGATCGTGCTGCAGCAAACCCTGACCACCGAACAGCTGTATGCCTGGGGCTGGCGCATTCCGTTCGCCATCGGCGCCCTGTGCGCAGTGGTCGCGCTGTATCTGCGTCGCGGCATGGAAGAGACCGAGTCGTTCACCAAGAAGGAAAAAGCCAAGGAAAGCGCCATGCGCACCTTGATGCGCCACCCCAAGGAACTGCTCACCGTGGTCGGCCTGACCATGGGCGGCACCCTGGCGTTCTACACCTACACCACCTACATGCAGAAATACCTGGTGAACACCGTCGGCATGAGCATCTCCGACTCCACCACCATCTCGGCGGCGACGCTGTTCCTGTTCATGTGCCTGCAACCCCTGGTGGGCGGGCTGTCGGACAAGATTGGCCGGCGCCCGATCCTGATCGCCTTCGGCGTCCTCGGCACCCTGTTCACCGTGCCTATCCTCACCACCCTGCACACCATCCAGACCTGGTGGGGCGCGTTCTTCCTGATCATGGCCGCGCTGATCATCGTCAGCGGCTATACCTCGATCAATGCGGTGGTCAAGGCCGAGCTGTTCCCGACCGAAATCCGCGCCCTCGGCGTGGGCCTGCCGTATGCCCTGACCGTGTCAATCTTCGGCGGTACCGCTGAATACATCGCCTTGTGGTTCAAGAGCATCGGCATGGAGACCGGCTACTACTGGTACGTGACCGCGTGTATCGCGGTGTCGTTGCTGGTCTATGTGACCATGAAAGACACCCGCAAGCATTCGCGGATCACCACCGACTAACTGCATGATGAGATAAAACCTGTGGGAGGGGGCTTGCTCCCGATAGCGGTGGGTCAGTCAGTAATGTATAGACTGACCCACCGCTATCGGGGGCAAGCCCCCTCCCACATTGGGTATGATGTGGGCTCCAGAATTGAGAGCAGACAGGTTATGTCCGACGATATCCATTTCTACGAACCCGCCAACGGCCACGGCCTGCCCCATGATCCGTTCAACGCCATCGTCGGCCCACGTCCGATCGGCTGGATCTCGTCACACGACCGCGAAGGTCGCCTGAACCTGGCGCCTTACAGTTTCTTCAACGCGTTCAACTACATCCCGCCGATCATTGGGTTTTCCAGCGTCGGGCGTAAAGACAGCCTGAACAATATCGAGCAGACCGGCGAGTTTGTGTGGAACCTGGCGACCCGCCCGCTGGCCGAGCAGATGAACCAGAGTTGCGCGGCCGTTGCGTCGGACGTGGATGAATTCGAACTGGCCGGCCTGACGCCGGTGGCTTCGAAAGTCGTCGGCGTACCGCGGGTGGGCGAAAGTCCGGTGTCGTTCGAATGCAAGGTGACGCAGATTATCCAGCTGCAACGCGCCGACCAGCAATTGGTCCCCAGCTGGCTAGTGCTGGGCGAAGTGGTCGCGGTGCACATCGCCAAATGGCTGCTCAAGGATGGGATCTACGACACGGCGGCCGCCGAGCCGATTCTGCGCGGTGGCGGCCCGGCGGATTATTTCCAGTTAGGCCCTGAAGCGCTCTTCAAAATGTACCGACCAGGCGCCACAAAACCCTGACTGAAATGCAGTCAAACTGTGGGAGGGGGCTTGCCCCCGATGACTAGGTATCAGTTGCAAATTTTCTGGCTGACAAACCGCTATCGGGGGCAAGCCCCCTCCCACATTTGATCACCGGTGTCCTCAGGTTGGAGTGGCCCAATCCAGTTGGCCTTCCGCATCCACATCGACCAGGCGCTCAAGCTCCACCGCCGCCGCATCATCGGCATCGGACGCGGTCTTGAAGGTCTGACCGTCCAGGATCTTGTGAAACCTCGGAGCGCCCATGCCATCGAGTGCCTTGACGGCAACGGCGGCGCTGTAGCCACTCTCTCCCGGTACGACGGCGGAAACGGCTTCGTGGTGGGCAAACTGTTTACGTGCCATGTTGCAGGTCCTGGCCAATGAAAAGTCGGCCATTCTAACCCCTAACCGGCCAGTTGCAGGTACTCGCCGTAGGCGTTGACGGCGGATGCGTCGGTGAAGGTCTGGAAGTCCATGCTGCGCACGACCATGTCGTTCAACAACTCGGTGAAGATCATCAGGGCCGGGGAATTGAAGTAGGCGCTCATCGCCTGCTCGCTGCTCCATAAACCCGTGACCAACCACACATCGGGGTCGACCTGGGAATGCTGCAACGAAAATTGCAGGCAACCCTGAGCCTGTCGGCCCGGTTCGATCAAACTGCTCAAGCGTGCACCCAGCTCGGTGCTGCACCCGTTACGGGCACGGATAAAGGCCATATGGCTCGCGGGAATGGGGGTGGACATGTTCGACTCTCCCGTTGAGAAGTGATGCTCGGCAAGCACTGTGAGGGCGTGTTGCCACAGGATCAAAGATAGCGGCGCAGGGTTGGGCGCGGTTAGTCAATTCCTGCAGGCTTATTGCACAATCCTGCGAGAAGCGTAGGCAGGACGTTTGCGCAGCCGTTTTATTCCACGCCCGAGCGGCTTGTTTCAGGGACATGACAGGCGCTTTGCTTGCCTGATTCACGAAAGGCCGCAGGATCAGGCAAGGATTGTGCAGAATCGACGTAACACTTTTGAAAACCCACCGCTAAGCTGAGCCCCATCAAATTCGCGTGTAGAGGACGTCTCATGCCGTCGCCCGACCTCAAGCCCACTCCCCTCGATGCCGAGATGGAAAAGCAGCGTGCCGAACTGGCCAGCATCGTGCACCGCCATACCTGGGAAGACGGTTCCTACGGCACGGCGATCACCTCGCTGTACCTGAACCGCCACAACACGCCGCGCGACTTCATGCCGGTGCTGGTGGAGCCGGCATTGTGCATCCTCGCCAGTGGCAGCAAGGAAGTGCGCCTGGCCGACGAAATCTTCGCCTATGACCCGCTCAACTATCTGGTGTTCTCGGTGGCCATGCCGGTGGCCGGGCGGATTATCGAGGCCACGCCGGAAGACCCCAACCTGTCGGTGCGCATCAATATCGACCCGGCCCAGCTCACCGCATTGATTGCCGAAGCCGGGCCGATGGGCGTGCCGTCGCGTCCCACGTCCCGTGGCATGTACGTCGACCGCATCGACAATCAACTGCTCGACGCCGTGCTTCGCCTGACCCGCCTGCTGGACACGCCCAAAGATATCGCGATGCTTGCGCCGCTGATCAGCCGCGAAATTCTCTACCGTTTGTTACGTGGGCCCCAGGGCTATCGCCTGTACGAAATTGCCGTCGCCAACAGCCAGAGCCACCGGGTGAGCCAGGCGATCAAGTGGTTGAACGGCAACTACGAACAGCCGCTGCGCATCGATGACCTGGCCAGGGAAGTGAACCTGAGCGTCTCGACCCTGCACCACCGTTTCAAGGCGATCACCGCCATGAGCCCGCTGCAATACCAGAAACAGCTGCGCCTGCAGGAAGCTCGGCGACTGATGATTGCCGAAGGGCTGGAGGCCTCGGCGGCGGGGTATCGAGTGGGGTATGAAAGCCCGTCGCAGTTCAGCCGGGAGTACAGCCGGTTGTTTGGTGCGCCGCCCTTGCGCGACTTGGCCCGCTTGCGCCAAAGCATCTGACACAATGAGTTTCAAAATGTGGGAGGGGGCTTGCCCCCGATAGCGGTGGGTCAGTTGCCAATGAGCTGACTGATACACCGCAATCGGGGGCAAGCCCCCTCCCACATTGGGTCCGGGCGCAGTCAGTCCAATCCGCGGGGTAGCTTCAGAGTGACCCGCAGGCCGCCTTCGCGCAGGTTCTGCAAACTCACTTCGCCCCCATGGCTGTGGGCAATATTGCGCGCAATGCCCAACCCCAGCCCATAGCCCTGCTGCTGCCCGGCCAGGCGAAAGTGGGGCTCGAACACTTGTTCCAGGCGCTGTTCCGGCACGCCGGGGCCTTCGTCGTCCACGTGCAGGATGAACTCGGCGCCATCGTCCTCGATGTGCAAATGGGCGTTTTGTCCATATTTCAGCGCATTGTCGATCAGGTTGCCGATACAGCGCTTGAGCGCCAGCGGCTTGCCTGGGTAGGTGGCCAGGGCCTGGCCATGCTGGGTCACTCGCCCGTTGCCGTTGGGCGCAAGGTAGGGCTCCACCAGGCATTCGAGGACGTGGTTGAGGTCCACCGGCTGGATGTTCTCGTGGATATCGGTGTCTTTCACGCATTGCAGCGCGCCCTTGACCAGCAATTCCAGCTCATCCAGGTCACGCCCGAACTTGGTCTGCAGGTTCTCATCGTCGAGCAGTTCCACGCGCAGGCGCAGGCGCGTGATGGGTGTGCGCAGGTCGTGGGAGATGGCGCTGAACAACTGGCTGCGCTCGGTCAGGTAGCGGCTGATGCGCTCACGCATGGCATTGAACGCACGCCCCACTTCCACCACTTCACTGCCGCCGCCTTCGGCCACCGGCTCCACGTCCGCGCCCAGGGACATGTCCCGCGCCGCCCGCGCCAGGCGCTTGAGCGGTCGGCTTTGCCAATGCACCAGCAGGCCGATAAACAGCAGCAGGAAGCCACTGGTCAACACGATAAACCACACCTGCTGGGCGGGCAGGCCCTGCTCTTCAAGGCTGGTGTAGGGTTCGGGCAACAGCGAGGCGATGTACAGCCATTCACCCTGCGCCAGCTGAATCTGGGTGACCAGCACCGGCGGGTTGACCGGCTCCAGGGTCAATGCGTAGTGGGCCCAGGAGCGCGGCAGTTCGTCGAGCTTGAGGCCGGCATTGAAGATGCGCAGGTCTTCGGCGCTGACGAACTCCACCGAGATATGCACATCGGCGCCGAGGGTCTGGCGCAACACGTCGTCCACAGCCACCAGCACCGCCTGCTTGCGCGGGGTTTCGGGCAATACCTGCATGTCCAGCGGACGATCATTGAGGGTCACCACAAAACGCGTGCCGCCCATGCTGCGCAACTGGTCGAGCACCAGCGGGCGATAGGCCACCGGCAATGAACGGAAGTAACTCACGCTGGCGGTCATCGAATGCGCCAGGCTACGGGCGCTGGTGACCAGGCCTTCCAACTGCGTGGCGCGCAGCTGCGAGACCCAGATCACGCTGGACAGCGCCTGGGCGAACAACACGGCAAGCAAGGTCAGCAGCAACATGCGCCCCAGCAGCGAGCGCGGCACGGGAAAACGGCGGCGGCGTTCGCTCAGGTGTTCAGTGGGCATTGCCGGCAACCACGCTGGCTGCCAGTTGATAGCCGCTGCCGCGCACGGTGCGGATCAGCCGCGGAGGTTTCTCGGTATCGCGCAGGCGTTGGCGCAGGCGGCTGACGGCCATGTCGACGATACGGTCCAACGGCATCAGGTCGCGGCCACGGGTAGCGTTGCCGATGGTGTCGCGGTCGAGGATCTGTTGCGGGTGGTCGAGAAACAGCTTGAGCAAGGCAAAGTCGGCGCCGGAGAGGATCACCTCTTCGCCGTCCACGTGAAACAGGCGGTGGCTGACCGTATCGAGGCGCCATTCGTCGAACACCAGCACTTCGCCACCGCTGCTGCGCTCCTGGCCGAACTGGCAGCGACGCAGCAGCGCCTTGATCCGCGCCTGCAACTCGCGGGGGCTGAACGGCTTGCCGATATAGTCATCGGCGCCCAGCTCCAGGCCGATCACGCGGTCGGCTTCGTCGGAACTGGCGGTGAGCATGATGATCGGCACCTGCGCCTGGCGCGGGTGCTGACGAACCCAGCGGCAGAGGCTGAAACCGTCTTCATCCGGCAACATCACATCGAGGATCACCAGGTCGCACGGCGCCTCGCTCATCGCCTGGCGAAACCCCGCGCCATCGGCCACGCCACGGACCTGGAAGCCGGCGCGACTGAGGTAGGTCTGCAGCAATTCGCGGATTTCCTGGTCGTCGTCGACGAGGAGAATGGATTTACTGATTGCGCTCACGGGGTCCTCCTTGTTGTTGTGGGTGTTCTTGAGGGCCTCATCGGGGGCAAGCCCCCTCCCACCTATCGATTTGTGAATACCTTCAAATGTGGGAGGGGGCTTGCCCCCGATAAGGCCATCACAGCCTAAGCAAATGCCTGCTCAAGCGCCACACCCGCCCCGGTCAACCCGGAATACGGTGCCGTCACCAACCATACCGGAATGCCCTTGAAGTAGTCGCTCATGCAGCCTTTATCGGCGAAGCTCCTGGCAAAACCGCTGTTGATAAAGAAGTCGGCAAACCTCGGTATCACCCCGCCCACGATGTACACGCCACCACGCCCGCCGGTGGTGAGCACGTTGTTGCCCGCCACCCGGCCCAGCCAGATGCTGAATTGGTCCAGGACTTCCATCGCCACCGGATCGCCAGCCAAGCCCGCCGCCGTGATGGCTTCGGGTGTGTCCAGCACAGGTGTGTGCCCGTCCACCGCACAGATCGCCCGGTACAGGCGCGGCAAACCGCCGCCGCTCAAGGCGGTTTCGGCGCTGACATGGCCGATCTCGCTGTGGATGTGCTGCCACAACTGGGTTTCGCGCGCACTGCTCAGGGGCAGGTCGACATGGCCGCCCTCCCCCGGCAATGCCGCAAAGCGCCCTGCGCCAAGGTCCAGCAGGGTGCCGACGCCCAGGCCGGTGCCCGGGCCGATCACCACCGCCGGGCGCAACGGCTCCGGGGTGCCTTCGCACACCACGCGGAATTCGTCGGGCTGCAGGCGGGTCATGCCCAGGGCCATGGCCGAGAAGTCATTGACCAGCAGCAATTCATCCACCTGCAACGCCTGGCAAAACGCGGTCTTGCTCAGGCGCCAGTGATTGTTGGTGAACTTGAATTCATCGCCGCTCACCGGCCCGGCCACCGACAGGCAAACTGCGCCGATATCACCGATATTCAAGCCTTCTTCCGCCAGATAGAACCTGATCGCGTCTTCAGGGCTGGCGTAGTCCGCCGTGGCATGCACACGAATCGAATGCAATGCCTGATCCCGCCACAACGCAAAACGGGCGTTGGTACCCCCGATATCACCGACCAGCGCTAACTTCACTTAAGCGTCTCCAAGGCAGAGGTAAAGGCGCTGGCGCCCTGCTCTGCGGAGCTTGCGGCCAAGCGCATGAATGCAAACAACTCGCGACCGGCGCCCACGTTATTGCCCAACAGGCCAGTGGCAGGCGTACGCGCTGCAAATACGTCGGCGTCCACCTTAAGCTCCAGGGTGCCGGTGACGCCATCGACGCGAATGATATCGCCATCCTGGACCCGCGCCAGCGGCCCGCCGCTCTGGGCTTCGGGGTTGACGTGGATCGCGGCGGGAATCTTACCCGAGGCGCCGGACATACGCCCGTCTGTTACCAACGCCACTTTGAAACCACGGTCCTGCAACACGCCGAGGAACGGGGTCATCTTGTGCAATTCCGGCATGCCGTTGGAGCGCGGGCCCTGAAAGCGCATCACCGCAACGAAGTCTTTTTCCAGTTGGCCCGCCTTGAAGGCATCGGCCAGGTCCTGTTGATCCTGGAACACCACCGCCGGGGCTTCGACCACCTGATGCTCCGGTGCGACCGCAGACACTTTCATCACCCCACGACCCAGGTTGCCTTCCATCACACGCAAGCCGCCTTCGGGCGAAAACGCACGTGCCACGGGGCGCAGGATGGTTTCGTCGAGGCTTTCGATGGGGCCGTCGCGCCAGATCAGTTCGCCGTCGACCAGGAACGGCTCCTGGGTGTAACGGCTCAAGCCCTTGCCCGCCACGGTGTTGACGTCTTCGTGGAGCAGGCCGGCTTCGAGCAGCTCACGGATCAGGAACGACATACCGCCCGCCGCCTGGAAGTGGTTGATGTCGGCCTTGCCGTTCGGGTACACGTGGGACAGGGTCGGCACCACCTCGGAGAGGTCGGCCATGTCCTGCCAGGTCAGGATGATGCCCGCCGACATGGCGATGGCCGGCATGTGCAGGGTGTGGTTGGTGGACCCGCCCGTGGCGTTGAGGGCGACGATGGAGTTGACGATGGATTTTTCGTCGACGATCTCGCCGATCGGCGTGAAGTTGCCGTTGGCCTTGGTCAGGCGCGTGACCTGGTGCGCGGCCTCGCGGGTCAATGCATCACGCAGCGGCGTGTACGGGTTGACGAACGAGGCGCCCGGCAGGTGCAGGCCCATGACTTCCATCAACAGTTGGTTGGTGTTGGCGGTGCCGTAGAAGGTGCAGGTGCCGGGGCTGTGGTAGGACTTCATCTCCGACTCCAGCAACTCTTCGCGGCTGGCCTTGCCTTCGGCGTAGCGCTGGCGCACATCGGCTTTCTGCTTGTTGGAGATACCCGACGGCATCGGCCCGCCGGGCACGAAAATCATCGGCAGGTGACCGTAGCGCAGCGCGCCCATCATCAGGCCGGGGACGATCTTGTCGCAGATGCCCAGCATCAGCGCGGCATCGAACATGTTATGGGACAGCGCTACCGCCGTGGACATGGCGATGACTTCACGGCTGAGCAGGCTCAGCTCCATGCCCGGCTCGCCCTGGGTCACGCCGTCGCACATGGCCGGGGTGCCGCCGGCGAACTGGCCGACCGAGCCGACTTCGCGCAGGGCTTTTTTGATCTGTTCAGGGAAATGTTCGTACGGCTGATGCGCAGAGAGCATGTCGTTATATGAAGAAACAATTGCCACGTTGGCGGCATTCATCATGCGCAGGCTGTTTTTGTCCTCGGTGCCGCAACCGGCCACGCCATGGGCAAAGTTGGCGCACTGCAGCTTGCCGCGCATCGGACCGTCGCTGGCGGCGCCGCGAATGAGCGCAAGGTAGGCCTGGCGGGTGGCGCGGCTGCGGGCGATAAGCCGTTCGGTGACCTCAAGAACGCGGGGATGCATGTATAGAACTCCAGGCTAACGGATGTGGCGACCTGAGAGTCTATGCTGATCAAACGCCCACAGCTCATGGGATGGCAGGGGGTCGTTTGGATCATCGGACCAGTTGATTCAGGTCACTCGTTGTAGATTGAACAAAATATTGCCACTAAAAAGGCTTGTTTTCTATTTTTATGCGAATAATCTTGTAATTCTTACAACAAATCGACGACAGGCACTTTTCCAATGACTCTACGTATCGCAATCAATGGTTTTGGCCGTATCGGCCGTAATGTCCTGCGCGCACTGTATACCCAAGGCTATCGCCAGGATTTGCAGATCGTCGCCATCAACGACCTGGGCGACAGTTCGATCAACGCCCACCTGCTCAAATACGACACCGTACATGGCACATTCGACGCAGAGGTCACCCACGATCAGGAAGGCCTGACCGTCAACGGTGACCGGATTGCCGTGAGTGCCATTCGCAACCCGGCCGACCTGCCGTGGGCCGCGCACAAGATCGACGTGGTGTTCGAATGCACCGGCCTGTTCACCGACCGTGACAAGGCTGCCGCCCATATCAGCGCCGGCGCGCGCAAGGTGATCATCTCCGCACCGGCCAAGGGCGCGGACGCGACCGTGGTCTATGGCGTAAACCATGACATTCTGCGTCAATCGCACCAGATCATCTCCAACGCTTCTTGCACCACCAACTGCCTGGCACCGGTCGCCCAGGTGCTGCACCGCGAGCTGGGCATCGAAAGCGGCTTGATGACCACCATTCACGCCTACACCAACGACCAGAACCTGACCGACGTCTACCACACCGACCCGTACCGCGCGCGTTCGGCCACCCAGAACATGATCCCGAGCAAGACCGGCGCCGCCGAAGCCGTCGGCCTGGTATTGCCGGAACTGGCGGGCAAGCTGACCGGCATGGCCGTGCGCGTGCCGGTGATCAACGTGTCGCTGGTGGACCTCACCGTACAGCTGAAAAAAGAAGCCACGGCCGACGAAGTCAACGCGCTGTTGAAACAGGCCAGCCAGCACTCGAAGATCCTCGGCTACAACACACTGCCGCTGGTTTCCAGTGACTTCAACCATAACCCGCTGTCGTCGATCTTCGATGCCAACCACACCAAGGTCAGCGGCAAGCTGCTCAAGGTGCTGGCGTGGTACGACAACGAATGGGGCTTCTCCAACCGGATGCTGGATAACTGTCTGGCGCTGTGTAACGCCGAATAATCCCTCTGGGATCTCGCTTGTGTGGGAGGGGGCTTGCTCCCGATAGCGGTGGGTCAGCTAGAGGTAAGCTGGCTGATACGCCGCCATCGGGGGCAAGCCCCCTCCCACATTTGCTTTGCGCGGGGCCGCAGAAATCGCCACTTGCCATTTCAGTTGATGATAAGCATTATCATTCACTGCATGTCAGTCTGGTATCACTGTGAGCCAATCTCGCTTCAACCACGTCTTTCTCGCCCAACGGGTGATTCTGCTGCGCACGCTGCAGCGCATGGTGAATAACCACAGCACCGCCGAGGACCTGTTGCAGGAAACCTACCTGCGCGTGACTCGGGCCTTGAGTGAACGGCCGATCGACCACCTTGAACCCTTCGTCTACCAGACCGCGCGCAACCTGGCGCTGGACCATCTGCGTTCGCGCAGGATCCAGGCCCGCACGCTGCAGGAAGATGTCCCGCTGGATATCCTGCAAAGCGTCGCCGCCCCCATCAGCACGCCCGAAGACGCCACCCAGGCCGAGCAATTGCTTGAGCACCTGAGCGTCAGCCTGGGCCAGTTGAGCGCGCGCCAGCAACGCATCTTCATCCTCAGCCGCCTGCACGGTTGCAGCTACCAGGAAATTGCCGATCAGTTGCAGGTGTCCTTGAGCACCGTGCAAAAGGAACTGAAATTGATCATGGCCATCTGTGTAGGTGTGGCCGAACGGTTGGATCAGCCTTAAGCTTCATCCGACAGAGGTATCGATCCAGGCTGTAGGAAATAACGAATAAAACGTGGCGAAGACCCGAGGAACACCGTGACGGACCCGAATAAACTGCGCCCCCATGAGCTGGCTCATGAGGTGCTGCAAGACACGGCCATGGACCAAGCGCTCGATTGGCTGATTGCCTTGCAGTGCCCGCAACCCGGCCAGCAAGCCGCTTTCCAGGCCTGGCTGGCGCAGGACGCGGCGCATGCCCATGCGTTCAGCAAGGCCCAGTCCGCCTGGGGTGGCGCGCCGGTGCACAGCGCCGCCGTGGCGTTGGCCGCGCCGCGCAGACCAAGCGCCTGGCGCCGGGTCAAACCGCATTGGAAACCCCTGGCCACCGCTGCCGTGCTGCTGCTCGGCCTGTTCAGCTTCAGCAACCTGCCGGTACGCCTGCAGGCCGACCACCTCACCGTGGTCGGTGAGCGTCAGCGTCTGCAGCTGGATGACGGCTCCAACGTACTGCTGAACACCAATTCGGCGTTTTCCAGTCGCATCCAGGATCACCAGCGCATCGCCCGCCTCTACCAGGGTGAAGCGTTTTTCGACATCGCCCCCGCCCGTGGCCTGCCGCTGGAAATCGACGCCGGCCCGGTGCGCGCCAGCGTACGCGACACCGCCTTTGCCGTGCGCTATCTGGACGGCGAAGCCCAGGTGCAAGTGCAACGCGGTGATGTCGACCTGAGCAACACCTTCGACGACGCCCGGGTGCGCCTGAGTGCCGGCCAAAGCATTCGCGTCGGCCCCAAGGGCTTTAGTCAGCCGGCCAAGCTGGACGCCGGCAAGGACCTGGCCTGGGTCCAGGGCCGACTGGTGTTCGAAAACTGCCCGATGAGCGAAGTGCTGGCGGAGTTACGCCGCTATTACCCGGGCTGGATCGTCAACACCAACGACAAGCTCGCCAGCGTCGCCGTCACCGGAAACTATCGCCTTGACCAACCGTTGGACGTGGTGCGTTCCCTGGCCCACATCACCTCGGCCAAGCTGTCGGAATACCCGGCGCTGGTGATTTTGAACTGAATGAGAAATATTTTTACTCGATGTTAACCGGCGATACGTCTCGTTATAGCCAATGCAACTGATTCCTATTTGGTTTCTGTTCGCAACTATAAGATTCGTATTTCCGGAGCGCTCTCGATGTCCTCTCGTTTCAACCGCCGGTCTTGTTCCCCCGTTCTGTCCTTGCTGACCGCCGCCATCCTGATGGCCGGCGTGCCGGCAATGGCCGCCACTGCCGCCGAACCTGCGCCGCGCAGCCACGGCAACTACCACTTCAGCATCGAACAGCAGCCGCTGGTGGCGGCGCTGAACGCGTTTACCGGCGTGACCGGTTGGCAAGTCGGCCTGCCGGCCGAGTTGGGCCAGGGTGTGTCGTCCCCGGGCGTGCGCGGTGCGTTGTCGCCGGAGAAAGCGCTGGAGCGGCTGTTGGTGGGGACCAACCTGAGCTACCGCAAACTGGGCAACAACAACATCGTCCTGGAGAAACGTGCCGCCGGCAGCGCCCTCAACCTGCAGCAAGTGACCATCAGCGCCACCCGTACCGAGCAGGCTGTCGACAGCGTACCGAGCATGGTCAGCGTGCACGATCGCCAGGAACTGGACCGCCAGAACGTCAACAACAGCCGTGAGCTGGTGCGCTACGAACCGGGCGTGTCCGTGGGCGGCGCCGGCACCCGCTCGGGCAACGCGGGCTATAACATTCGCGGTATCGACGGCGACCGCATTCTGACCCAGGTCGATGGCGTGGAAGTGCCGGACAGCTTCTTCAACGGCCCCTACGCCAAGACCCGGCGCAACTACGTTGACCCGGAAATCGTCAAGCGCGTGGAGATCCTGCGCGGCCCGGCGTCGGCCCTGTACGGCAGCAGCGCCATCGGTGGCGCAGTGAGTTATTTCACCCTCGACGCGGATGACATCATCAAGCCCGGCCAGGACGTCGGCGCGCGCCTGAAAACCGGCTACAGCTCCGCCGACGAAAGCTTGCTGACCTCCGCCACCGTCGCCGGCCGCGTGCAGGATGTCGACGGCTTGCTGCACCTGAGCCAGCGTAACGGCCACGAAACCGAATCCTATGATGGCAACAACGCCACCGGCCTCGCCCGCACCGGCGCCAACCCGGAAGACGCGCGCACCACCAACGTGCTGGCCAAGTTGGGCTGGAATTATGGCGACGACAACCGCCTGGGCCTGACCTACGAGAAGTACAAGGACGATCGCGACGTCAACCTCAAGAATGCGGTAGGCGGCCCGTTCATTGGTGGCCGTGGTTTCAATCTGTACCGTGACCGTCGCGGCAACGACACCATTACCCGCGAACGCTTCGGCCTGGAAAACAGCTTCGCCCTCGAGTCGCCGATCGCCGACCGCATCAAGACCAGCCTCAATTACCAGATCGCCAAGACCGACCAGAAGACCGCCGAAATCTATCAGTCCGGCCGCCGTGTCTTGCGCACCCGCGACACGCTGTACGAAGAAAAACAGTGGGTCTTCGATGCACAGCTGGACAAGGCCTTCAGCCTCGGCGACACCGATCACCAGGTGACCTACGGCACCACCCTCAAGCAGCAGAAAGTCACCGGCTCCCGTGAAGGCGGCGCCACCTGCCTGGCGGTCGGCAGCGGCTGCACTGCCATCGGCGCGCCCAGCCCGATGGCCAGCGACAGCGTGAAGAAAGCCAGCGACTTCCCCGACCCGACCATCAACACCTATTCGCTGTTCGCCCAGGACCAGATCACCTGGGACAAGTGGACCTTCCTGCCCGCCGTGCGCTACGACTACACCCGGCTCAAACCCAAGCTGACCGAAGAATTCCTCAGCACCGTGAACCCCACCGGAGCGGACACGGTCGACGGCAAGGACAAAACCTGGCACCGCGTCACGCCCAAGTTCGGCATGACCTATGCCCTGACCGATCAATACACCTGGTTCGGCCAGTACGCCGAGGGTTTCCGCACCCCGTCCGCCAAAGCGCTGTATGGCCGCTTCGAAAACCTCAACCTGGGCTACACCGTGCAGCCCAACCCCGACCTCAAGCCGGAAACCAGCAAGGGCATCGAGACCGGGCTGCGCGGCAAGTTCGACGAAGGCTCGTTCGAGATCGCCGTGTTCTACAACAAGTACCGCGACTTCATCGACGAAGACAACGCAGTGGTCGGCGGTACCGTCGAACAGTTCAAGGCCGTGAATATCAAACGCGCCACCGTCAAGGGCGCCGAAGCCAAGGGCCGCCTGAATCTGGATGCATTCGGCGCGCCGCAAGGCCTGTACACCCAAGGCGCGATCTCCTACGCCCATGGCCGCAACAACGACAACGGCGAGCCGCTCAACAGCGTCAACCCGCTCAAGGGCGTCTTCGGCCTGGGCTACGACCAGGACAACTACGGCGGCCTGGTGAGCTGGACCCTGGTCAAGAAACAGGATCGCGTCGACAGCAGCACCTTCCACGCCCCCGACGGTGACACCAGCGGCCCGTTCAAGACGCCGGGCTTCGGCATTCTTGATCTGACCGCCTACTACAAGGTCACCAACGACGTGACCGTCAACGGCGGCATCTACAACCTCACCGACAAGAAGTACTGGAACTGGGATGACGTGCGCAGCTACGACAGCGTCGGCGAAGCCGCAGTGACCGGCCCGGCCAACCTTGATCGGCTGACCCAGCCGGGACGCAACTTTGCGATCAACCTGATCTGGGACATCTGACGAAACCTGCCGCACCTCGCCGCAATGATCGTGCGGCGAGGTGAGGATTTTTTACTGTGCCGCGTCTCCCTGTTCGTCTAGTTGATAACCGCTCTCTTTAGAGCCACAAGGCGCTACCCCCCTCAAGGATTTTTTCATGACCGCATCTCCTACCGCAGAACGTCCAGCCCTGCGCTCCCAGCGCCTGAACCAGATCACCCATGAGCCGCACACCAAGCTCGACGCACTGGTCAAGGCGCACGCCCCGTTTGAGACCCAGGCCAACTTCGCCCGCTTCGTGGTGGCGCAGTACCTGTTCCAATCGGAGCTGGTCGCGCTGTACAACGATGCCGAATTGAACCGGATCATCCCGGACCTGGCCGAGCGCTGCCGCGCCGAAGCGGCCAGGCTTGATCTGGGCGACCTCGACACCGACGTACCGGCGCCGGTTGCCGGTGCCGTGAGCAACCCGGGCAAGGCCCAAGCCCTGGGCTGGCTGTTCGTCTCCGAGGGCTCCAAACTGGGCGCCGCGTTCCTGATCAAACGGGCCGTGGGCCTGGGCCTGAGCGAGACCTTCGGCGCCCGCCACCTGGGCGAACCGGCGGGCGGTCGCGCCGAGGGCTGGAAACGCTTTACTCGCATCCTCGACGGCCTGCAGTTCAGCGCCGAAGAAGAAGCCGCGGTAGAAAAAGGCGCCATCGATGCGTTTGTACGCTTCACCGTATTGCTGGAACAGGCGTACGCTACGGCCCCTGAACTGGCCTGACCTACTGATTGAAGTGCAATCAACTGTGGGAGGGGGCTTGCCCCCGATGCGCTGTGTCAGCAAAGAATTGATTGACTGATACACCGCTATCGGGGGCAAGCCCCCTCCCACAGTTGGAACGCATTTCACATTGTTTTTCTGTGATAACCCTACCTATGACCGGCAAAACCCAATCCACCTCCAGGATCGCGCAGATACTCTACGGCCTGCTGGCCTACGTCAGCCTGGGGATCGGCCTGGTGGCGATTGTCATACCGGGTTTGCCCACCACCGAATTCATCCTGCTGGCCGCCTGGGCCGCGACCAAAAGCTCACCGCGCCTGAGCGCCTGGCTGGAAAACCACCGCCTGTTCGGGCCGATCCTGTTCAACTGGCGCAATGGCAAGATCATCGCGCGCCGGGCCAAAGTCAGCGCCACCGTGAGCATGCTGCTGTGCGCCGTCCTGATGCTGGTGATGCTCGACCATGGCTGGCCAATCTATCTGGCGATTGCCGGGATGAGCCTGGGCAATCTGTGGATCTGGTCGCGCCCCGAACGCTTGGCCTCCACGCCCCCGTAAACGCCACCGCTCTTCGATTTATCTCATGAATACCCCACCTGTGCCGATAGTGCAGGTAGCGTCAAATGGACTTGGCCATACGAGTGAGTAATCGGCTCTGCTTGTCCGCTTGCATTCTAATAAGTAAAAACGCGAGTAAACGCCATGTTCAACGCAGTCTCCATCCGATTGAAAATCGTGCTGTTGTCCGGTCTTTGCCTATTGGGCGTAATTGCGCTGATAGTCGGTATCAACCTCTACGAAACCAACCAGAACCACAAACTGATCAGCGCGTCGAGCTCGCGGACGCTCACTGCCAGCGTGCAGGACCTGCTGCAGACCAAGGCCGCCGAACAGGCCGCGTACGTGCAAAAAACCTTCAGCGAAAGCCTGATGGCCGTCACCGCCCTCGCCGACCAGGTCAAGGACCTGCACACCATGGGCACCCGACACTCGATCGACGCAGCGACCTTGCGCGAAGCGCTCAACCAGAGCACCAAGACCACCTTCGAACGCAATACCAAGGTCCTGGGCGTGTGGCTATCCTTCGACCCCAACGCCCTGGACGGCAAGGACAGCGACTTCATCAACGACACCGCCCGCGGATCCAACGACGCCGGACGCTTCTCCATTTACTGGACCCGCACCGGCGGTGCAGGCGCGAACTCGGTGATGGCGGAAGCGGACCTGGTCAAGACCTCTACCACCCTCAGCGGTACAGCCGGCGACATCTGCCAGCGGGAAAGACGAGGCACCTGCCTGCTGGACCCGTATGAAGACAACGTGGCGGGCAAACCCATGTTGATGACCAGCATTTCCCTGCCCTTACTGATAGACGGCAAGGTGCTCGGCATTGTCGGTATCGATATTGCGCTCAACGCCCTGCAAGCCTCGGCCGACGCCGCCCAGCACGAGCTGTTCGACGGCGCGGGGCACCTGGCTTGCTGGCAGCCTATAGCGGCCAGCCGGACAAGATCGGCAAGAACATCGGCGATGTGTTGAGCGCCGAGGGCAAGGAAGTCATGCAACTGTTGGCCAGTGGCCGCCGTGAGATTCTTCAACAGGATGATGTGATCCGGGCCGTCTACCCGGTCAAACCGATTGCCGAGGCCGCAACGTGGGGTGTGGTCATCGACCTGCCCAAGAAGGTGCTGCTTGCCGACTCGATCAAGCTGCAGGACTTTCTCGACAAGGCCCAGGCCAGCGGCACCCTCAAGGCCCTGCTCGTCGGAGCCGCCGCCGCGCTGTTCGGTTTGCTGCTGATCTGGCTGACCGCCACCGGCGTGACCCGGCCCATCAATGGGGTGGCGGCCATGCTCAAGGACATCGCCAGTGGTGACGGCGACCTGACACAGCGCCTGACCTACACGAAGAAAGATGAACTGGGCGAACTGGTCAGTTGGTTCAACCGCTTCCTCGACAAGCTGCAACCGACCATCGCCCAGATCAAGCAAAGCATCACCGAAGCGCGGGTCACGGCCGATCAGTCTTAGGCGATCGCCCGTCAGACCAGTGAAGGCATGCAGGTGCAGTTCCGCGAAATCGATCAGGTGGCCACCGCGTCCAATGAAATGAGCGCCACCGCCCATGAGGTGGCCAACAGCGCATCCAGCGCCGCCAACGCGGCACGCGAGGCGGACCAGGCAGCCCGTGAAGGCACGTCGATCATTGAGCAAAGCACCCACGACATCACCACCCTCGCCGAAGAAGTCAGCAAGGCCGTGGCGGAAGTGGAAGCCCTGGCGGTGAACAGCGAGCAGATCGGCTCCGTGCTGGAAGTGATCCGCAGCATTGCCGAGCAGACCAATCTGCTGGCCTTGAACGCCGCGATTGAAGCCGCACGCGCCGGGGAAAGCGGGCGAGGCTTTGCAGTCGTGGCCGACGAGGTGCGCAACCTGGCCAAACGTACCCAGGATTCGGTGGAACAGATTCGCCTGGTGATCGAACGCATTCAGACCGGCACCCGCGGCGTGGTGGCGACCATGCATTCCAGCCAGCATCAGGCCCAGAGCAATGCCGGGCAGATCCATCAAGCCGTGCAGGCACTGGGCAAGATCAGTGACGCCGTGACCGTGATCAGCGACATGAACCTGCAGATCGCCAGTGCCGCCGAAGAGCAGAGCGCGGTGGCCGAAGAGGTCAATCGCAACGTCTCGGCGATCCGCACCGTGACCGAAACCCTCACCGGCCAGGCCACCGAATCGGCGGCCATCAGCAGCCAGCTCAACGCCCTGGCCAGCCAGCAGATGAAGTTGATGGATCAGTTCAGGGTATAAGAAACAGGGCAGGTCCAATGTGGGAGGGGGCTTGCCCCCGATAGCGGTGTATCAGTCAATAAATGGGTGGCTGACACACCGCATCGGGGGCAAGCCCCCTCCCACATGTTGACCGCGCGCCGCTTAAAGACCGGTCCAGGCCTGGACGAACGCCGCAGCATCCTCCTTCGGTGCCGTGCGCGGCGGGTTTTGCGGCGTGCCCAGGTACAGGAAGCCGATCACTTCTTCATCTGCGCTCAGCCCCAGCCCTTTGGCCACATGGGCCGAATAGGACAACTCACCGGTGCGCCACACCGCGCCAATCCCCTGGGCATACGCCGCCAGCAGAATGCCGTGAGCGGCGCAGGCGGCGGCCAGCAATTGTTCGGACTTCGGCACTTTGAAATGCTCCTGCAGGCGCGCAATCACCACCACCACCAGCGGCGCTCGCAACGGGCCGTTCTGAGCCTTGTCGATAGCGGCTTGCGGGGCTTCGGCATCCTGCAAACGCGCGGCTTCGGCCAGCAACGTGCCCATGCGCTCACGGGCCGGGCCTTCCACGGTGAGGAAACGCCACGGGCGCAACTGGCCGTGGTCGGGCGCGCGCATGGCGGCGGCGAACAGCACATCGCGCTGCTCCTGGGTCGGTGCCGGTTCCAGCAAACGCGGCACGGAAACACGGTTGAGCAAAGCGTCGAGAGCCTGCATTGGCCACCTCCAGAAAAAAATGTACGGTCATTCTAGCGGAATGCATCGGGCCGCCACCAAACGATAATTGCTCTTATTCAAACTGCCCTGCCCTGTTAGACTTTGCCACCGGATTTTTCGCCTTCGTTCAGGAAACTCGATGTTCCGTTCGCTACTACGCCTGTGCGCAGCATTGATGGCCCTGGGCCTGACTGCCTGCGACGACGCCCCAAGGTTCACCCAGGCTGAGCCGGGTGAAGCACGGGCCGGCGGCGCGGCGACCGTGAACAAGCGCGACCAGAACGCGTTCTCCCTGCCCTCGGCCAACCTGGCGCCTACCCGCCGCCTGGACTTCAGCGTCGGCAACAGTTTCTTTCGCAGCCCTTGGGTGATCGCGCCCTCGACCACCACTGCGCGCGACGGCCTGGGCCCGCTGTTCAATACCAACGCCTGCCAGAACTGTCATATCAAGGACGGCCGGGGCCACCCACCGCTGGCCGATGCGCCCAATGCCGTGTCGATGCTGGTGCGCCTGTCCATCTCCCCGCCCGCTACAGAGCTGGCGCCTTACGCCAAACTCATCGAACAGCTTGGCGTGGTGCCCGAGCCGGTCTACGGCGGCCAACTGCAGGACATGGCCGTGCCGGGTGTGGCGCCGGAGGGCAAGGTGCGCGTCGATTACACGCCGGTCAACGTCAGGTTCAAGGACGGCACGGTGGTCGAGCTGCGCAAGCCCGAGCTGCAGATCACCCAGCTTGGCTATGGTCCGATGCACCCCGACACGCGCTTTTCTGCGCGCATCGCGCCGCCGATGATTGGCCTGGGTTTGCTCGAAGCCATCAGCGACGCCGACATCCTGCGCAACACCAACCCGAAAACCGCCGACCGTGAAGCCATCGTCGGCCGGGCGAATCAGGTGTGGGATGACGCCGAACAAAAGACTGTTTTAGGGCGCTTTGGCTGGAAAGCCGGGCAACCCAACCTCAATCAACAAAATGTTCACGCATTTTCCGGTGATATGGGCCTCACCACGTCCCTGAGACCCTTCGATGACTGCACCGACGCCCAGGTGGCCTGCAAACAGGCACCCAACGGCAACGGCCCCGAGGGCGAGCCGGAAGTGAGCGACAACATCCTGCGCCTGGTGCTGTTCTATACGCGAAACCTCGCCGTGCCGCTGCGCCGCGACGTCGATGCGCCGCAGGTGCTGGCCGGCAAGAACCTGTTCTTCCAGGCCGGCTGCCAGGGCTGTCACAAGCCGACGTTCACCACGGCGGCCTCTGCCTCCGAACCCGAACTGGCCAATCAGCTGATCCGCCCCTACAGCGACTTGCTGCTGCACGACATGGGCGAAGGCCTCGCCGATAACCGTACCGAATTCAAGGCCGGTGGCCGCGACTGGCGTACCCCGCCGTTGTGGGGCATTGGCCTGACGCAAACCGTGAGTGGTCACACCCAGTTTCTGCATGACGGCCGCGCCCGCAACCTGCTCGAAGCCGTGCTCTGGCATGGCGGCGAGGCGCAAGCGGCGCAGCAGCATGTGTTGTCATTCAACGCCGAGCAGCGCGCCGCGTTGCTGGCGTTCCTGAATTCTCTATAAGCTTTGCCCCAATTACAGAAGGGAGCTCGACATGTTCCGTCCCAAGTTGTTGTTCACCAGCCTGGCCGCCCTTGCCCTCGGCGCCTGCTCGCCCCAGGACCCGCAAGCGGTAACCTCGGCAGCCATCGCCAAGCAAGTCATCCTGCCGACTTACAGCCGTTGGGTTGAAGCCGACCGCCAACTGGCGGTCAGCGCCCTGGCCTATTGCCAGGATCAAGAGAGCCTGGACACCGCCCGCGCCGACTTCCTCCACGCGCAAAAAGCCTGGGCCGAGTTGCAACCGCTGCTG
Organism: Pseudomonas sp. 24 E 13; assembly: GCF_900004715.1. Taxonomy (NCBI): domain Bacteria; kingdom Pseudomonadati; phylum Pseudomonadota; class Gammaproteobacteria; order Pseudomonadales; family Pseudomonadaceae; genus Pseudomonas; species Pseudomonas sp. 24 E 13. The sequence continues at coordinate 60,273 of NZ_CVTO01000099.1, read as the reverse complement.
ATCGGCCCGCTGGCCGAAGGCAACCGCGCCTGGCAAATCCAGTTCTGGCCGGACAAGAAGAACCTGGTGGGTCGCCAGGTCGAGCAACTGGTCAGCGCCCAGCCGCAGATCGATGCGGCCGCCCTCGCCAAATCCAGCGTGGTGGTGCAAGGCCTGTCGGCCTATGAATATATCCTCTACGACGCCAAGCCCGACGTCGCCGACCCGGCCCAGAAAGCCCGTTACTGCCCGCTGCTGATGGCCATCGGCGAACGCCAGAAAGCCCTGGCCGAAGAAATCCTGGCCAGCTGGAACAGCACCGACGGCATGCTTGCACAGATGACCAAGTTCCCCAACCAGCGCTACGCCGATTCCCACGAAGCCATCGCGGATCTGCTGCGCGTGCAAGTCACCGCCCTGGATACCCTGAAGAAAAAACTCGGCACGCCGATGGGCCGCCAGACCAAGGGCATCCCGCAACCGTTCCAGGCCGATGCATGGCGCAGCCAATCGTCCCTGCAGAGCCTGGAAGCCAGCCTCGCGGCGGCCCAGACCGTCTGGGTGGGCGTCGACAACAAAGGCCTGCGCGGGCTGTTGCCGGCCGATCAGAAAGCCCTCGCCGACAAGATCGACGCCGCCTATGCCGCGTCCCTCAAACTGTTCGCCAGCAACCAGCGCACCCTCAACGAACTGTTGAACGACGACGCCGGGCGCCAGCAGCTCAACGACCTCTACGACAGCCTCAACGTGGTCCATCGCCTGCACGAAGGCGAGCTGGCCAAGGCGCTGGGCATCCAACTGGGCTTCAACGCCAACGACGGTGACTGATGATGCTCAGGCGACAGGCTTTGGCGGTTGGCAGCGTACTGCTCAGCGCCCTCACCTTGGGCGGCTGGACGCTGTTCAAGCACAAGGACAAGCGCCCGCTGCTGCTGTCGGCGCGCGATGATGCCGACGGCAGGCACTACGCCGTCGGTTATCGCCTGGACGGCAAGCAGGTGTTCGCCACCCAGGTCGGCCAGCGCTGCCACGACATCATCAACCACCCGACGCTGCCGATTGCGTTGTTTGTCGCCCGCCGTCCGGGCACCGAGAGTTACCTGATCGACCTGCGTGACGGTGCGCTGTTGCAAACCATCACCTCGAACGCCAATCGCCACTTCTATGGCCACGCGGTGATCCACAAGAGCGGCGACTGGCTGTATGCCACCGAAAACGACACCTCCGACCCCGGCCGTGGCCTGTTGGGTGTGTACAAGTTCGAAGGCGAGCGGCTGGTGCACAGCGGCGAGATCTCCACCCACGGCATCGGCCCGCACCAGGTGTCCTGGATGCCCGATGGCGAAACCCTGGTGGTGGCCAACGGCGGCATCCGCACCGAAGCCGAAAGCCGCGTGGAGATGAACCTCAATGCCATGGAGCCGAGCCTGGTGCTGATGCACCGCGACGGCGGCCTGATCAGCAAGGAAACCCTGGGCCAGCAGATGAACAGCGTGCGCCATATGGGGATCGCCAGCGATGGCACCATCCTCACCGGGCAACAGTTCATGGGACCGTCCCAGGAGCGTTCCGAATTACTCGCGATCAAGCGCCCGGGGCAGCCGTTCATGGCGTTCCCGGTGGATGATGCGCAGTGGCAGGCCATGGGGCACTACACCGCCAGCGTCGCGGTGCACAGCGAGCTGCGCCTGGTAGCGCTGACGGCGCCACGCGGTAATCGCTTCTTTATCTGGGACATGGACAGCGGCGAGTTGCGCCTGGACGGGCCATTGCCGGACTGTGCCGGCGTGGGTGCGGTGGCGGACGGCTTTGTCGTGACCTCGGGCCAGGGGCGCTGCCGCTTCTACGATTGCCGTCAGAAACAGCCGGTGGCGACCCCGCTGACCCTGCCGGCAGGGTTGTGGGACAACCACCTGCATCTCATGACGTAACCCCCCATCTTGATCGCAACGCTCCTGCGCTGACGCCCGGGAGCCCATCCGCCGACAGCCGTTTGGCACTTCTCCTACGCAACCTGTGGAACTGTCTCTCACCCGGCGAACAGTGTTCTCACAATAACTTGCGAAACCACTCCTTATCCCCGTCCCCGTCCTGATCAAGACTGCGGCGCTCAGTGCAGCGCCGCCTGCTCTTGCGTGCTCGCGCTTCGTTCAACCTGCACAGGTTTCACAAGGACCCCCACTATGACCATGCCGGGCCGCCGGATGATTATCATGCTCAGCCTCGTTCTGTCCGTCGTCCTGATGCTCGCCGGCTACAAGGCGCATTGGATTTATCAACAGTTGCAGCTTTTGCATGGGCCAAAGCCACCGGTCAGCGTGGCGACGTCCAATGCCTTTGAAATACCCTGGCAGCGCCAGATGCCGGCGGCGGGCACGCTCAAGGCATTGCAAGGTATCGATCTGAGGGTTGAGGTGCCCGGTGTTGTGACACAGCTGCACTTTGAGTCAGGGCAAAGGGTCGAGGCCGGGCAGCCCCTGCTGCAGCTTGAGTACCAGACCGAGCAGGCCGAATTGGACGTGGCAAAGGCCGACCAGCGCCTGGCCCTTCAGAACTTTGAGCGCGGCCGCAAACTGGTGGAAATCAGCGCCATCTCCAAAGGCGAGTTCGACCGGCTCGGCGCTGAACTCAATCGCAACACCGCCGTGGTGGCACAGCGTACTGCGGCGCTGGAAAAAAAGCGCATCGTCGCGCCCTTCACCGGCACCATTGGCATTGGCCAGGTCAATGCGGGCGATTACCTGCAAAGTACCCAGGTTATCGCCAGTCTGCAGGACACACGCCAGCTTTACGTTGACTTTTATGTGCCCGAGCAAGCCGTTCAACTGATCAGGAAGGGGCAGTCGGTTCAGGTTGAAATCTCGGCACGCCCCGGCATCTTCAGCCTCGCCAAGGTGAGTGCCATCAACCCGCTCGTCGATGACAGCACGCGAAACGTGTTGGTGCGCGCAACGCTGCCCAACCCGCGCGATGAGCTGTTGCCGGGAATGTTCGCCCATCTGCGGGTGCTGCTGGACGAACCGACTGCACACACCGTGATCCAGGAAAGTGCGATCGCCTTCAGTCCTTATGGACAGTACATTTTCGTAATAACACCCAGTAACCACGGCGAGCCGCACGCCTCCGATGCCGGCGATACGCCGCAACTGATCGCCGAGCAGCGCCTGGTCGAAACAGGCGAACGGCGCAATGGCCTGGTGGTGGTTTCCAAGGGGCTGCACAAGGGCGAACAGGTGGTCACTGCCGGCCAGCTCAAACTCAAACACGGCACTCCTGTGCGTATCAGTATCGACCGAAGCCAGCCGGAGGGGACGCTGCCGATGCCTCATCAGGAGGGTGCGCAATGACCTTCACCGACCTGTTCATTCGTCGCCCGGTGCTGGCCGTGGTCGTCAGCCTGCTGATCGTGCTGCTTGGATGCCAGGCCTACGAAAAACTGCAACTGCGCCAGTTTCCACAGATGGAAAACGCACTGGTTACGGTCACCACGGTCGCACCGGGACTGAGTGCGCAAACCATCCAGAGTTACGTCACCCAGCCCTTGCAACAGAGCCTGGCCAGCGCACAAGGCATCGACTATATGACCTCGTCCAGCCGTCAGAATATTTCGTTCATCTCCATCTACAGTCGGGTCGGCGCCGACAGCGACCGCCTGTTCACCGAACTGCTGGCCAAGTCCAATGAAGTCAGGAACCAGTTGCCCAGCGGCATCGAAGATCCGGTATTGAGCAAAGTTGCAGTGGACAGTACCGCGCTGATGTACCTGAGCTTTTCCAGCAAAACCATGAACAACGCGCAGATCACCGACTATCTGCAGCGGGTGGTCCAGCCTCGGTTGGTGACACTGCCGGGCATGGCGCAAGCGCAGATTATCGGCAGCCAGAGCTTCGCCATGCGCCTGTGGCTCGACCCGATAAAACTCGCCGGGTTTGGTCTGGGCGCCAGTGACATAACCCAGGCAATCAAACGCTACAACGTACAACCTGTCGCGGGGGACCTTACCGGCGAATATGTCGTCACCAGCGCGACCACCCACACCGAACTCCAATCGGTCGAGGGGTTCAGCGCCATTCCAGTGAAAACCGAGGGCGACAACCAGGTGCGCCTGGGGGACGTGGCGCGCGTTGAGCTGGGCTCGCAAAACTACGACAGTTTCAGCACCTTCAATGGCACCCCGGCGGTCTATATCAGCATTCAAGCCACACCCGATGCCAACCCCCTGGAGTTGGGCAAGCGTGTTCGCGAACTGATGCCCCAATTGCAGGCGCAGGCGCCACCCGACCTGCACTCGGATATCGCCTACGATTCGACGCTGTATATCAACGCTTCGATCGAACAGGTGCTGTCCAGCCTGACGGAAGCCTTGCTGATTGTGGTGTTGGTGGTGTTTTTGTTCCTGGGTTCGTTGCGCTCAGTGATCATTCCCGTCATCACCATTCCACTGTCGCTGCTTGGCACTTTGTTCCTCATGCAACTGCTGGGCTATTCCATCAACGTGCTGACGCTGCTGGCCATGGTCCTGGCTATCGGCCTGGTGGTCGACGACGCCATCGTGATGATGGAAAACATCCACCGGCACATCGAAAAAGGCAAATCTCCACTTGAGGCCGCCATCAAGGGGGCAAGAGAGGTATGCGTTCCGGTGGTGTCCATGACCATCACGCTGGCTGCGGTCTTTGCGCCTATCGGCTTCATGCAGGGTTTGACCGGGGCGCTGTTCAAGGAGTTTGCCCTGACCCTGGCCGGCGCTGTGGTGATTTCCGGGATCGTGGCGTTGACGCTGTCACCGATGATGTGCGCCATTTTACTGCGGCCTGAAGAACATCCAACGGGCCTGTCGCTGGCTCTGGAGCGTTTTTTCAATGCCCTGAAAAAACGCTATCGACGGCGCCTGCGCCAGATCATGCGAGCGCGGTCGGTGGTATTGGTTTTCGCCGCGCTCGTGCTCTGCCTGATACCCGCCATGCTCACGTTCACCCTCTCGGAATTGGCGCCCGACGAGGACAAAGGCCTGATTTTCATCCTGTCCAGCGCGCCCCAGGCAACGAACCTGGCCTACCTGAATCGCTACACCCAGGACTTTATCGAACCGTTCAACACCGTGCCCGAATATCATTCATCCTTCCAGATCAACGGCCTGGACGGATTACATTCAGGCGTCGGCGGCTTCCTGCTCAAACCCTGGGAGGAACGTGAGCGCACACAAATGCAAGTCCTGACAGACGTACGTGAAAAACTCGACAGCAACCCCGGCCTGCAAGTCTTCGCATTCAATTTGCCCTCCCTGCCGGGGACCGGTGAAGGGCTGCCCTTCGGCTTTGTCATCAGTTCCCAGCAGGACCACAGTTCGATGATGAACGTGGCCGAGCGCATCAAGCAACGAGCGATCGACTCGGGGAAGTTTGCCTATGTGGATATCGACCTGGCCTTCGACCGCCCGGAAGTCATGGTCGACATTGACAGGACCAAGGCCGCCCAGATGGGCGTATCCATGGAGGACCTGGACCTGACCCTCACCACCCTTCTGGCTGAGGCGCAAATCAACCGGTTCAGCATCGACGGGCATCTCTACAAAGTGATAGCCCAGGTCGAGCGCAACTACCGGGACAACCCCCAATGGCTGAGCCAGTACGCGGTAAAGAACGCCAAGGGCCAATTGCTGCCCTTGTCGACGCTGATCACCGTCTCCAGCCCGCAGGTTCGTCCCCAGCGGTTGAATCAGTTCCAGCAACTCAATTCGGTCACCGTGTCGGCCTTTCCGATTGTCGGCATGAGCGACGCATTGCAGACCTTGCAAACCATTGCCCAGGACGAGGCGCCAGCGGATTACAGCTTCGATTACAGCAACGCTACGCGCCAGTTCGTGCAGGAGGGCAATGCGCTATGGGGCACGTTCGGCCTGGCACTGGCCATCATCGGCCTGGTGCTGGCGGCGCAGTTTGAAAGCCTGCGTGATTCACTGGTAATACTGCTGACCGTGCCGCTGTCGGTGTGCGGCGCATTGATCGCGCTGTTTCTGGGTTGGTCCACCCTGAATATCTACACGCAGATCGGCCTGGTCACGTTAATCGGCCTGATCAGCAAACACGGCATCCTGATCGTCGAGTTCGCCAATCAACTGCGCAAGCAACAAGGCCTGTCCGCGCGGGCTGCGGTCGAACAAGCTGCCGCGACCCGTCTGCGGCCGATTCTGATGACCACGCTGGCCACCGTAATGGGCGTCGTACCGCTGATTTTCTCCAGCGGCGCGGGCTCGGTCAGTCGGTTCGATATCGGCATGGTGATCGCCACCGGCATGTCGATCGGCACCCTGTTTACCCTATTCGTCCTGCCCACGGTGTATACGACGCTGACCAAAGCGGACAACACAGCCAGGGCACTGACCCGATAGCGCTGCCTAGTCCTGAAACAGGGCACCACATGATCGTTCCCACGCTCTGCGTGGGAATGCCGCCGTGGACGCTCCGCGTTTTGCTTTCAGCACAAAATCCGGCACTTTCGTAATGGTGACGCGGAGCGTCACGGGATGCATTCCCACGCGGAGCGAGGGAACGATCATCTGACCCGATAGCGCACAAAAAAAGGCCTCGCACTGCGAGGCCTTTTGCGGGTTTTAATCGTTTCAACTCTGCGGCCTCATCGCTTGAGACATCCCGAACATGAATAACAGCAACTCATGATCGGGTTTGGCCGCCACACTGACCTTGGCCACACGTGGCAGCAGGCATTGCCCGCCGCCTTGCGTCGCACTGAGTACCTGTGTGCGAGGCTGTTCCCATGCCGCCAGGGCCAGGGCCGTAACCGCCAACGCCCCGACCAGGAACAAACCTCGTGCTATTTCTAGCTTCATCTGGTTAAACCCTTGATAGCGCTGCCAAACGCCGTCTCGTAAAAGTAGCTGAGTTTTTTCCAGTCGGTATCGTTCCACGACGAATGGCGGCGCAATTGCAGCATGTCATGGGAGGCGGCCCGATAAGCGGTCAAACGCTGGCGGCATTTTTCAAAGTCCAGCAGCGCCACTTCAACGTTCACCCCATCGCCCTCGCCCGTTACCCGAACGAAGATGTGCTTGATATACAGGCAACCGTGCTGCCAGCGGCCTTTGTGCATGCGCGCCAGGGTGCCGGCCAATTCCTCGAGCAAGCGCTCGTGGACCGCCTCGCCGTATTGCTCACGGCCACCCGCGGCGTACCAGTTTTCGATCTCGTCGAAACCGTCCAGCGACGCGGTGACCAGCAACGCTTTCCACTGATGCTGCGGGTCGCGTCGCGCCTCGCAGAACACCAACTCCGGCACGCGTACATCCAGCAGGCGCAGGCCCTTGAGGGCATCACGCTCGCGCAGCACGGTCGGACGTCCAAACGGATGCAACCAACTGCGGTAGATATGGCCAGTCTGGCGTTTGCAATAGAGCAATCGCCCATTGGGACTGATCACCCGCTGTACGCCACTTTCACCGCCACGCCGACGATTGGGTTCTTCCACCCACTCGCCCTGCTGACGCCAGAAAAAATCAAATCGTTCTTCGGGAGCTATATGACTGCCGACTACGCACTCAACTGCCATCCTGTTACCTCTTGCGCAATACATAGACTCGCCACATGGCGTAGAGCGGCATGAAGTCCAGGGATTCCTGAACCCGGAAACCGGCCTGCTCGAATTCTGCCTCGACAGTAGCAGCCGGTAACACAAACCGGTTTTGGTAACCTTCCTGCTCACCTTTCTTACGACGCCGTACCTCGGCGCGCCTGCGTTTCCAGGCCTTGAAATTGCCATCGACCCACAGCGAGATAATCACGCTGTCACGGCTAACCCGCTGAAACTCCCGAAGTATTGTCATCCTGTGCGCCGGGTCACCGATGTGGTGCATCAAGCGCATGCAGAAAATACTGTCGACCGAGTTATCTGGCAAATCGATATCAAAGGCAGATATCTGCAAAGGGCGTACCCGTTTGACGACTTCTGCCGGTTGGGCCACCGTGGCGACCTTCAACATCGACGCCGAATTGTCGGCCCCGATGATCACACGATTGGGTTTCTCGGCCAGCAATGGCCAAAAGCGCCCGGCACCACACGGCAGGTCCAGCACCAGGCCCGGTTCACCGGCCATGGCCAGCGCACCGCGCGCCAGTTGCTCATCGCGCTTGTGGGACAACCGGCGAGCCAGATTGTCCTGGTGCTTGAGCAAATATTGCCGCGCGTGTTGATCGTCGTACTTTTCTGAGAATTCCAACTTGATCGGGGAAGGCATCTTACGTCTCCGGTAACTGATGCCTACACCCTAAGCAGCGAACTGTGATCAACAGGTCAACTCGTTGTGAAAAACTTGTCCTGTCCAATCCCATACATTTCAAGACTTTACAGAAACATTCAGTAGCATGGGGCCATCTTCGCCGAAAAGCAGGCGTCGTGCAGCAGCAAAATGACAGACTGTTCGGTCAGGTTTTGACTTGACCCAGTTCGACATGAAAACGGCAGCCGTTGGGCTCCATGGTGCTCAGGGTCACGCTCCAGCCCTGGCTCTCACAGATACGCTGCACCAGCGACAAGCCCAGCCCCAGACCCTCGCCGCGCTTCTCGCTGCCACGCACGAACGGCTCGAACATCGCTTCACGCTTGTCTTCCGGGATGCCCACACCCGTGTCCTCCACCACAAAGCCGCTCGGTTCCAGGGTCAGGCGGATAAACCCTTGCTCGGTGTAATGCAGTGCATTGCGCAACAGATTGCCCATCACCGCATGCAGGAACGTCGTGTTGTAGCGTGTATCCAGCGGGTCGCCGGGGCAGTAGATCAACTCAAGGCCCTTTTGCTCGATGGGCCCGCGCCAGATACCGAGCAGGTCCTCGGCAACCTGGGTCAGATTCACCTGGGCCGACATGGCGGCATCGTCATGCTTGGCGCGGGCCAGCATCAGGAAGGTCTGCACCAGTTCGCGCATCTCTTCACAGGCCCGGGCGATGCGCTGGACCTGGTTGCGCCCGCGTTGATCGATGGCCGGATTCTCCAGCAGCAACTCGCAGGAACTGGCCAACACCATCAAGGGTGTACGCAATTCATGGCTGACATCGCTGGTAAACAACTGTTCGCGAGACAGCGCCTGGCGCAAGCGGCCCAGGGTGGCGTCGAACGCCACGGCCAATTCGCCCACTTCGTCGGCCGCGTAGTCCGGTGCCAACGGTGGCGCAAGCCCCAGCAACTGGTCGCGATGGCGCACCTGGCGGGCCAGGCGCACCACCGGCGCCATCACCTTGCGCGCCAGCACCCAACCCAGGAACACCGCCAGTGCCAGGCTGAGTACGAAACCCACCAGCACCACGGCAAACAGCACACGCTCGCGCTCTTCGAAATCGCTTTGGTCCTGCAGCAGCACGTAACGTCGGCCGTCGATCACTTCGACCATGGCGTGGTAGGACAGCGACTCGCGAAATACTTCATGAAAGCCCGGGTCCAGATGCCGCAAATCCTTGGGCAACTCGAAATCGCCGGGGCCGCCGCTGAAATAGAACAACTGGTCAGGCTCAGGCCGATGTCGCCAGTCTTCCATGCTGTCCATCAACAGCAGACGTTGCAGGTCGCCGCCCAGGCCCGCTGAAATCAACTTCTCTTCCACCAGGTGCACGGTCGCGACAATGCCCATGGCGAAGGCCCCCGCGACCAACGCACTCATCAAGGCAAAGGCGATGATGATCCGTTGGGCAAGGCTTTGCTTAAACTCCATCACGGCCCTCGGCCAGGCGATAACCCACACCGTGTACCGTTTGCAGCAACGGCTTGGCGAAAGGTTTGTCGATCACTTGGCGCAATTGGTGGACGTGGCTGCGCAGGCTGTCGCTGTCCGGGCAATCATCGCCCCACAAGGCTTCTTCGAGGATTTCCCGACGCAATACGTGGGGGCTTTTCTGCATCAACACCGCCAGCAACTTCAGGCCGACCGGGTTGAGTTTGAGCAGGCGCCCTTCCCGGGTCACCTCCAGCGTATCCAGGTCATAATTGAGGTCGCCCACTTGCAGGGCACGACGCCCGCCCCCCTGGGCACGGCGCAGCACCGCTTCGATGCGAGCGGCCAGCTCCGACAAGGCGAACGGCTTGAGCAGGTAGTCATCGGCGCCGGACTTGAAGCCCTGCAGCCGGTCGTCCAACTGGTCACGGGCGGTCAACATGATCACCGGTGTGTCGCGGCGTGCATCTTCGCGCAGGCGTTTGCACAGGGTGTAGCCATCGATGCCCGGCAGCATGATGTCGAGCACGATCAAGTCGTAATGCTCGGTAGCCGCCAGGTGCAGGCCCGACAGGCCGTCCTGGGCACAATCCACCGTGTAGCCTTTGAGCCCTAGGTAATCGGCCAGATTGGCCAGAATATCGCGGTTGTCTTCAACCAATAAAATTCGCATGGGCAGTGCTCCGTACGCGGTAACAGCCGTGTTGGCTCGCGCAGCTTAAGGCCAAGTGCAGTTCAGGGATAGGCCTGCCGGGCCGGTCGATAAAGGTTTTCAACTGATTAGCCAGCTGAACGAGTTTTTCACTATCGCTTCACACACTGACGACAGCGTCAGCGTGAACATCGCGCCCATCGATAAAAGGAAGTTGCACATGGGATTCCCCAAAACAGCGCCTATGCGCTATCTGTTGTTGGTAACCGGTACCTGGCTGGTTATTTTCCTGCTCACCCGCAGCGTGCTGCTGGTGACTCACCTGGATGAAGTCGGCGGCAACCTGCTGCCGGTATTTGGCGTGGGTTTGCTCTACGACCTGGGGTTCCTGACTTATGCGGCATTGCCGCTGGGGCTGTACGTGTTGCTGTGCCCACCCGCGCTGTGGCGTCGCCGTGGGCATCGCTGGTTCCTGCAAGTGCTCTTCAGCGCAAGCCTGTTTGCGATGCTGTTCACTGCGGTGGCTGAATGGCTGTTCTGGGATGAGTTCGGCGTGCGCTTCAACTTCATCGCCGTTGATTACCTGGTGTACTCCGACGAGGTCTTGAACAACCTGCTGGAGTCCTACCCGATCGGCAAGCTGCTCAGTCTGCTGGCAATGCTCGCACTGATCCTGAGCGTGGTCCTGCGCAGGCCCTTCAACGCCGCGATGGCCGCGCCGTTACCGGCAATGCGTGGCCGCCTGGTCAATGCCCTGGCCTTGCTGGCAGTCGCCGGCATCAGCCTGCAATTGATCAGCCAGGACCACCCGCGCACCCAGGGCGGCAACGCCTACAACAACGAACTGGCCAGCAATGGTCCCTATCAGTTCTTTGCCGCATTTCGTAACAACGAACTGGACTACACCCAGTTCTACAAAAGCCTGCCAACTGAGGTTGTCGCCAAGCAATTGCGCGCCGAACTCAGTGAACCCAACGCGCGCTTCATCGGCCAGGACCCACTCGATATCCGTCGCGCTATCACCCACCCCGGCACGCTGCGCAAACCCAATATCGTGCTGGTCACCATCGAAAGCTTCAGTGCCAAATACATGGGCAGCAACGGTGACGAGCGCAATCTCACGCCCAACCTCGATGCGCTGCGCCAACAGAGCCTGTACTTCAATAACTTCTACGCCACCGGCACCCGTACCGACCGTGGCCTGGAGGCCATTACCCTGGCGATTCCACCTACGCCCGGGCGCTCTATCGTCAAGCGCATCGGCCGCGAAAGCGGTTTCGCCAGCCTGGGGCAGCAGCTCGGCGCCGTTGGCTACGACAGCGTGTTTGTCTACGGCGGACGCGGTTACTTCGACAACATGAACGCGTTTTTCAGTGGCAACGGTTATCGCGTGGTGGACCAGAGCAGCGTGCCCGAGTCGCAAATTTCGTTTAAAAACGCCTGGGGCATGGCCGACGAAGATCTCTACCGACAAACCCTGAACCTGGCCGATGCCGATTACGCCCGGCAGCAGCCGTTCCTGTTGCAGTTGATGACCACCTCCAACCATCGCCCCTACACCTACCCGGACGGGCGTATCGATATCAAATCCGGCAACGGCCGCGACGGCGCGGTGAAGTACACCGATTACGCCATCGGTCAATTCCTCGACGCTGCGCGCCAGAAGCCATGGTTCGATAACACCATCTTCGTGTTCGTCGCCGACCACACGGCCGGCAGCGCAGGCAAGGAAGACCTGCCCATCGCCAACTACCAGATCCCCCTGTTTATCTATGCGCCGAAGCTGATCGAGGCCCGGGAAACTGCGCAACTGGCCAGCCAGATCGACCTGGCGCCCACACTGCTGGGATTGATCAACCTGAGCTACGAATCGACCTTCTTCGGCCGCAATCTGTTGCAGGACAACCCGCTGCCACCGCGCGTAGTGCTCGGCAATTACCAACATCTGGGTCTGTTTGACGGCACCAACCTCGCCATCCTCAGCCCCCGCAAGGGCCTGCGTCGCCATGACCAGGCGCTGGGCGAGAGCCAGGAACTGCGCGTCGGCAGCGACGACCCGTTGATCCAACGGGCGATCACCTACTACCAAGCGGCCAGTTATGGGTACAAGCAGCAACTGCTGAGCTGGAAAGCGCCCAAGGACACGACACCGACCATCAGCACACGCTGACGGCCCTACGCAGCCCTTGCCTGACGCCAGGCAAGGGCGTAACACTTGCGTCCTTTCCTGCAACGACGCCCGCTCATGTCCGACACTCTCCTGTTGATCGAAGATGATCGCCCATTGGCCGCATTGACGGCCGAGTTCCTGCGTGCGGAAGGTTTTACCGTTGCGGTGGAACACCGTGGTGACCGCGCGGCGCAACGCATTGTCGACGAGCAGCCCGCATTATTGATTCTGGACGTGATGTTGCCCGGCCTTGACGGCTTCTCCCTGTGCCGGCAGATCCGCGCGCAGTATTGCGGCTTGATCCTGATGATGACCTCGCTGGATGAAAACGCCGAGCAATTGACCGGGTTCAATGCCGGGGCGGACGACTATGTGGTCAAGCCGGTCGACCCGCTGCTGCTGCTGGCCAGAATCCGCTCGCTACTGCGCCGCCACCCGCAGGCGCCACGGGCGTTTTACCAATGGCACAGCTTTCGGCTGGAGCTCAATAGCCATTTCGCCTGGCTCGACGAGCAGCCCTTGCAGTTCTCGGTCGCCGAGTTCGAACTGCTCGCGATTTTCGCCCGGCACAGCGGCGTGTTGCTCACACGGGAGAAACTGCTTCAAAGCCTGCGCGGCCTGGAGTACGACGGGCTCAATCGCTCTGTCGATATGCGTGTTTCGCGCTTGCGTAAAAAGCTCATGAGCCTGGCGTGCCCCGTGACTATCCAAACCATCACCGCACAAGGCTATCTGTTTGTCGAAATTCCTCAGGGCGGTCGACATGTCGAGTAAATTCAAACCCTGGATGGCACTGGTGGCCGGAGCAGGCTGGGCCGGCTTGACCTTTTATCTGTTATGGCTGTGTGCCAATACCGCCGTGTATGTGGGTGAGTACAGCTTTTTGCGCTTGATGGCGGGGCCAGGCTACCTGGTGGCGGAACAACTCAAAACCTTGCCTGCCGATCAACGCGAGGCGCGCATGCAGACGCTGCGCGAACGCTTCCAATACCCGGTGGCCCTGATAAAGCTGAAGGATGTCGAGATGCCACCGGAAGCGTTGATCATGTTGAAGCATCAGCAACCCGCGCAAAACAGCGATGAAGACATGACTTACTTCCCCTTCGACGACGAAACAGCCATCCAATTCGGCCCGCTATGGGGCACCGCCGAGGTCAAGGACCTGCTGACATTTCCGGTATATTGGGTGACGGCCTGCGTCGCCGCCCTGCCTTTAGTGCTGCTGCTCTGGATCAGCCTACGCACACGCCGCCAGCGCAGCCTCGACCTTGATACGCTCAATGGCTGCCTGGGTGAACTGGCCCATACGCCCAATGCCCTGCTGCCGGCCATGGGCAAGGAATGGACGCCGTTGCTGCACACCCTGCAACAACATGCGCAACACATCACCGCCATGGGCGAGCGCCATCGCGAAGTCTCCCAGGCCGTGTCCCACGAACTGCGCACGCCACTGGCGCGCATGCGCTTCGCCTTGACCTTGCTCGGCAAGAGTGAAGACGCCGCCACACGCAACCGCCTGGAGAAACGCCTGCAAATTGATGTCGAGGAACTCGAGGCCCTGGTTCGCGCCAGCCTGGCCTTTGCGCGGATGGCCGGCGCACCGAGCGACCTGCACTATGAGCCGATCCCCATCCGTGACTGGTTGCATCAGGAGTTTGCCCTGCTTGACGGGCACCATCGTCGGCTGAGCCTGGAAATCGAGCCATTGCACCTGGAGCTGATCGGTGACCGCGCCTTGTTGCATCTGATTGTGCGCAACCTGTTGAGCAATGCCGTCACCTACGCTCGCGATCAGGTGCGTGTCAGTGCGGCGTACCATGACCCGCATCATCTGGTACTGCATGTCGACGATGACGGCCCGGGCGTGGTCGCGGAGAACCGCGAAAAAATCTTCGAACCCTTTGTCCGGCTGGCCATGGGCGGCGATGAACCCGGCGGCTTCGGCCTCGGTCTTGCGCTGGCAAAACGCGCCACCCAGTGGCTGCGTGGTGAACTGTCAGTGACTCGCAGCCCGCTGGGCGGCGCACGCGTGAGCCTGGTCCTGCCGCTGCGCCCTCAATGACCGGGGCGTTACAGCCGGTGACAGTAGAGCTTTGCGATAGCTTGTAACCTCTGCGCCTGAACCAGGTCGGAGAGCCCTTTCATGTGTTTCACCAAGAAATCCGCGCTTGCCCTGATGCTGTCGCTGTGCCTCGTGACGGGCGCGGTTTTACCCCGTTGCTCTCCTGCCATGACTGCGGTGACGCCACCGGCGGCGTTCAACAGCGGCTACCGGGTAGATGGCAGACCGCTTGACGAAGCCCCTGACGATCCAGTGTTCATCGCCGCACCGGGCGTCAGCGCGATGATCAGCCCTGATAATCCGCCTTGGTTGAATAACATCTGGGACAACCTGCAACGCCGCTCGTTGAGGTCCCATGATTATTATGCCAATACCCTCAAGCTGCCGGGCATGGTCGTCATGTCCGGGCATTGGGAGCGGCCCAGCCCGGCGCTTCAGAAAAAGCCCACGCACCTGTCTGAATATCAGCCACTGTCTGAAGCTGCTGCGCAGGGCACCATGGCCTATGTGCTGCGCGCGCCGTTGATGTTCGCGCGGGGGATGATACTCAAGAAGCTGCTGCGACGGCGTGCCATGGGCTGAATGATAAAACCGGCGCCATAAAAAACCCCGCCTGCATCACTGCAGGCGGGGTTTTTCAGTAGCCGGGTAAGGCTGGCTTACATCATGCCGCCCATGCCACCCATGCCGCCCATGTCTGGCATACCGCCGCCGCCTGCGCCTTCAGCCTTTGGCTTGTCGGCGATGGCCGCTTCGGTGGTCAGGATCAGACCGCCGATGGAAGCAGCTGCCTGCAGCGCGGAACGAGTCACCTTGGTTGGATCCAGGATGCCCATTTCGATCATGTCGCCGTAGACGCCAGTCGCAGCGTTGTAACCGTAGTTACCCTTGCCGTTCTTGACTTCGTTGACCACAACGCTTGGCTCGTCGCCGGAGTTGGCAGCGATCTGGCGCAGCGGTGCTTCAACGGCACGGCGCAGTACAGCGATACCGACGTTCTGGTCAGCATTGTCGCCGGTCAGATTGGTCAGGGCTTCCAGAGCACGGATCAGCGCAACGCCACCGCCAGGTACCACGCCTTCTTCAACGGCTGCACGGGTTGCGTGCAGGGCGTCTTCAACGCGGGCCTTCTTCTCTTTCATTTCAACTTCGGAACCGGCGCCAACCTTGATCACTGCAACGCCGCCGGACAGCTTGGCCAGACGCTCTTGCAGTTTTTCACGGTCGTAGTCCGAGGAAGTCTCGGCCACCTGGGCGCGGATCTGGGCGATACGCGATTCGATGTCGCCTTCAACGCCAGCACCGTCAACGATGATGGTGTTTTCCTTGGAGATGGTCACGCGCTTGGCGCTACCCAGGTTTTCCAGGGTGGCGCTTTCCAGGCTCAGGCCGATCTCTTCGGAGATGACGGTACCGCCGGTCAATACGGCGATGTCCTGCAGCATGGCCTTGCGACGGTCGCCGAAGCCTGGAGCCTTGACGGCTGCGACTTTGACGATGCCACGCATGTTGTTCACAACCAGGGTCGCCAGGGCTTCGCCTTCAACGTCTTCGGAAACGATCAGCAGTGGGCGGCCGGCTTTGGCGACGGCTTCCAGCACTGGCAGCATTTCGCGGATGTTGGAGATCTTTTTGTCGACCAGCAGGATCAGCGGGCTGTCCAGCTCGGCAACCATGGTGTCCGGCTTGTTGACGAAGTACGGGGACAGGTAGCCACGGTCGAACTGCATGCCTTCTACAACCGACAGTTCGTTTTCCAGGCCCGAGCCTTCTTCAACGGTGATCACGCCTTCTTTACCGACTTTTTCCATGGCTTCGGCAATGATGTCGCCGATGGAGCTGTCGGAGTTGGCGGAGATGGTGCCTACCTGAGCGATAGCCTTGGTGTCAGCGCATGGCTTGGACAGGTTTTTCAGCTCGGCAACGATGGCGATGGTCGCCTTGTCGATGCCGCGCTTGAGGTCCATCGGGTTCATGCCGGCAGCGACGGCTTTGTAGCCTTCGTTGACGATGGCCTGGGCCAGCACGGTCGCAGTGGTGGTGCCGTCGCCGGCGTCATCGTTGGCACGGGAGGCAACGTCTTTGACCAGCTGCGCGCCCATGTTTTCGAAACGGTCTTCGAGCTCGATTTCCTTGGCTACGGAAACGCCGTCCTTGGTGATGGTCGGAGCGCCGAAGCTCTTCTCGATGATCACGTTACGGCCTTTCGGGCCCAGGGTCGCTTTTACTGCATCAGCCAGGACGTTGACACCGGTGAGCATTTTCTTGCGGGCGGAATCGCCGAATTTAACTTCTTTAGCAGCCATGATCGATATTCCTTAAATACTTTGTAGTAACGGGAAAATGAGCGGGGAATCAGCCTTCCAGTACAGCGAGAATTTCGTTCTCAGCCATTACCAGCAGGTCTTCGCCGTCGACTTTCACAGTGTTGCTGCCGGAGTAAGGGCCGAAAACAACCTTGTCACCCACTTTCACGGCCAGCGCACGTACTTCACCGTTTTCCAGGGTCTTGCCTGGGCCAGCAGCGACGATCACGCCGTGGTTGGCTTTTTCAGCAGCCGAACCTGGCAGGACGATCCCACCGGCGGTTTTCTTTTCTTCTTCGCTGCGACGGATGACGACGCGGTCGTGCAGAGGACGAAGCTTGCTCATTGTCGATCTCTCCTAATTGTATGTTTCATCGGCCGGTATCAATTCCGGCGGGTTAAATTCCGGCGGTGCCGGTCGCGGCTCGCAGGGCGAACCGCGGAAGTCTGTCTAGTGTCACCACCAGAAACCTTGCGGTGACCGTTACATAAGGGCGGCCAGGCTTATTACAAGGGGCAGCGAATGATTTTTTTTGTGTTTTGCTCAGGGAAGAATGCAACACGGCACCCGAAGATGCCGTGCCGGTGAAGCGGTTATTTACTGTCGCGGTGTTCGAATTCGCCTTCGATCACATCACCTTCTCGCCCCAGAGGCTGGCGCGGGGCCGGGCCGCCACGGGGTTGCAGGTCGTCGGCAAATGCGCGCTGGCGCACGGCCGCTTCTTCGGCACGCTGGCGCATCTTGCCGGCCAGCAGTTTGCGCGTAACCGGCAGCAGCATCACCACACCGACCACGTCGCTGATAAAGCCCGGCAGGATCAACAGGCCACCGGCCAGGGCCATCATCAGGCCTTCGAGCATGGTCTGGGCGGGCAGCTCACCGCGGTTCAGGCTTTCACGGGCGCGCAGGGCCGTCGCCAGGCCGGCGACGCGCAGCACCAGGACGCCGAGCATCGAGCCGAGAATGATCAGTAACAGTGCCGGGAAAAATCCGATCGCACCGCTGACTTGAACGAATACGAACAGCTCCAGCACCGGGAACAATAGAAAAAGCAACAAAAAAGGGCGCATCAAATGGTTCCTCAACGCAAGAATGCCTTGCTAGTTCACCCTAGATGACGTCGCCTTTTCGTGAATTCAAGCGCTAATGTCTGATTTTTTCGGCCAGGTCTGCGCGTGAGCCAATGAAACCAGGGCTTCGCGTACTTGTGTCGGCGTGTTGCAAGACTCGGCAAACGGCAGCCAGTGCAGGGACTGGCCAATGCGCAGGTGCATGCCTTCGCTGTCGATACCGGCCAATTGCGCAGGCTCGGTCGTCGGCAAACCGGCGAGGTCGACGTAGTGGGCGATGGCCTTGGCGTGATCGCTGTTCATGTGTTCGATCATGCTGCGCTCAGCCTTGCCCGCGAACGGATTGGCCAGGGTCAGTTGATCGACCCAGTGGATCGCGCCAAACCCACCGATATAACGGTGGCGCACCGGCTTGAGCACCCAGAAATCGAAATCGTGGGCCTGGTGGTAATTGGCCGAGTCAGGGAAGTAGCGGTAGTAGCGCTCGGCGGCGGCTTCGATGGCGGCGGCGTCTTCCAGCTTGTGGGCTTCAGCCAGGTAGGTCAGGCGCCCGACGGCCTGCACATCGTCGGCTTCGCGCTCCCCGACCAGCAACGAACACTTGGGGTCCTTCTGCAAATTGTGCGTGTGCTGGGCGATGCGACTGATCAGGATCAGCGGCTGGCCGTGTTCGTCGAGGCAGTACGGCACGACCGAACCGAAGGGAAAACCGGGCATGGCTTTGGACAGTGTGGCCAAGGCCCCACGGTATTCCTTGAGCAACAGCTCTCGGGCGTTCCTGGCAACGTGCGCGCTCAATGTATGACTCCTGGGTTGTCCCGCCGCCCATGGCATATGGGAATGGATCTCAACACAAGGTAATCAATATCCGCGCAGGTTGCCAGCGTGCTCGATGCCGCTTTACCAGGCCACGCCAAAGCCTGCGGTGTAGCGGGTCTTGCTCAAGCTGCTGTCGGAGTCGCCGCTGATGACATCGCGCTCAGCCTTGAGATTGAGCGACGCCCATTCGGTGACTTTGTAGCGCAGGCCCATCTCGGCATCCAGGGAATACTCGGCCGGACCGTCCAGCGGCTTGCCCACCTCGCCGTTGGTGAAGAACTCGACGGTCTTGCCCACCAGGTAGCGGTTGTAGTTCCACTTCATGGCCAGGGAGTAGAAGTTGTCCTTGCCGCCATCGGCATATTCGTAATCGGTGCGGTTGACCAGCGAGCCCAGGGAGAACGCGCCCAGTTCATCGTCCCAGAACTGATAACCAGGGCCCGTACCGACGGTGCGTTGGCGTGCCAGGTCTTCGACCTTGTCGCGCTTGTAGGTCAGGCGGCCCTGCCAGAACCAGTGCTCGGTGAAGAAGCGGTCGAGGTCGTATTCCAGGGCCCAGTTGTCGGTGGTGGTGACGTCGTCCTGGAACTCGCGGTTATATTCGCCCTTGCCCGTGTGGCGCCACTGGCCGTGACGGGCCGAGGTCTTGAAGTCGATGTCGTAGTCGTTGGTGTCTTTGTCGGCGCGCTTGTAGTCCAGCGCCAGGTCGACGTTGCCCTTCCAGACCAGGTCTTCGATCACCGGCTTGGGCTTGAGGATCTGCTGAATGCTGGCCAACTCCACGGTCTTGGGCGCTTCGCCATTGGCCAGCACGACTTTGCCATCCTCTGCAGGCTTGAGGGACTTGGCCTTTTCACCGTCATAGGCGTCCTGCTTGACCAGCAACTCCTGATCACTCTCCAGGGTTTTCACCTGCTTCCAGTCCACCGGGATCGCCCCGCCGTAGCTGGTCTGGATCAGCAGCTTGCCGCCGTCGAAGACTTTGATCTTGCCGGTCAGGCGGTCACCGTTCTTCAACCAGACGGTATCGGCGAGCAAGGGCGTGGAAGCACTGAGGACAGCAAGGCACAGCAGGGTTCTGGACAACATAAGCGGATACGGGGCTCGGGGTTGGCGAAAAGAAGACGCTATCGTGTTAGATAGCCTGAACTGACTCAACTATTTATATTGAGTTCAATTCTCAACGGCAAGTTTACAGACGTTTCTTACAAAACACCGACGTTCCAAACGGATAGCCTCACAGTGAATGAACCCGCCGACACCCCGCAAAGCCCCGCCGAAATGCGCCGCACCGCGCTTTACCTGACGCTGGCGCAAGTACCGTCAGGTTGCGTGGTCAGTTATGGCGAGTTGGCGCACCTGGCAGGCCTGGGCCGCGCCGCGCGCTGGGTCGGGCGCACCTTGAGCCAGCTTCCCGCCGATACCCGATTGCCCTGGCACCGTGTGCTGGGTGCCGGTGGTCGGATAAGTCTGCCGCCGGGCAGTGCATCCGGTGACGAGCAACGTGCGCGTTTACGCAGCGAAGGCGTCACTATCCTGAACAATCGTGTTGATATTCAGCGCCATGGCTGGCGTCCGGTAGAGCACAGCGGTTAGAGTGCGCGCTTTGTTTCCGCAAATCTGAGGCAGACTCCAGCCCATGCCCCGTAAAACCTGGCGCGCCGCGCTCGCCGCCTATGCCAGCCCCTCGACGTTAGTGCTGTTGTTGCTCGGTTTCGCTGCCGGCCTGCCTTATATGTTGGTGTTCTCGACGCTGTCGGTGTGGCTGCGCGAAGCCGGCGTTGCCCGCGAGACCATCGGTTATGCAAGCCTGATCGGGCTGGCCTACGCCTTCAAATGGGTCTGGTCGCCGCTGCTCGACCAATGGCGCCTGCCATTGCTCGGAAAACTCGGGCGCCGACGTTCCTGGCTGGTGCTCGCCCAATCGCTGGTGATCCTCGGATTGATCGGCATGGGCTTTTGTGACCCGCAAAAACACTTGTCCTGGCTGATCGCCATTGCCGTCGTCGTGGCCTTCGCGTCGGCCACCCAGGACATCGCCGTCGATGCCTATCGCCTGGAAATCGCCGACGACAGCCGCCAGGCGGCCCTGGCCGCCAGTTATATGTCCGGTTATCGCATCGCCGCCCTGCTCGCCACGGCCGGTGCGCTGTTCTTCGCCGAGGGCTTCGGTTCCACCGGTTTCAACTATAAACATTCGGCCTGGACCGGCACCTATGTGCTGTTCGGCGTGCTGATGGTCCCGGCGCTGCTCACCACGCTGTTCATGCGCGAACCCAACGTACCGCTGCGCACCCAGTTGCAGGCCGGGCGCTACAGCTTCGCGCATCAGCTGGTGTCGGTGTTCGTGCTGATCGTGCTGCTGGTGTCGGTGCCGGCGATGTTTACCCAGCTGTACAACACTGACTTCGCCAGCGTGCTGTTCCAGGGCGTGAGCCTGTGGGAATTGCTGATGGAAGACCGCGCGTTCCTGCGCGCCATCCTCTATATCCTGCTGACTGCAATGTGTCTCTCCGCCATGGGCCGACGTGGCCTGGCGCCGGTGCTGACGCCGGTCAACGACTTCATCCTGCGCTACCGCTGGCAAGCGTTGCTGCTGCTCGGCTTGATCGCCACCTACCGCATGTCCGATACGGTCATGGGCGTGATGGCCAACGTGTTCTATATCGACCAGGGTTTTACCAAGGACCAGATCGCCGGAGTCAGCAAGATCTTCGGCCTGATCATGACCCTGGTCGGCGCCGGCATGGGTGGCCTGTTGATCGTACGGTTCGGGATCCTGCCGATCCTGTTCATCGGCGGCGTGGCCTCGGCCGGCACCAATCTGTTGTTCGTGATGCTCGCCGACATGGGCCCCGACCTGCAGATGCTGATCGTCACCATTTCCCTGGATAACTTCAGCTCGGGCCTGGCCACATCGGCGTTCGTCGCTTACCTGTCGAGCCTGACCAACCTCAAGTTCTCCGCCACCCAATACGCCCTGCTCAGCTCGATCATGCTGTTGCTGCCGCGCCTGATCGGCGGGTATTCGGGGGTGATGGTGGAGAAGTTCGGCTATCACAACTTCTTCATGATCACCTGCCTGATGGGAGTGCCGACGCTGTTCCTGATTGCGCTGCACTGGTTCCAGGAAAACCGGCGCGCCCGGTTGAATCCCCCTGCAGAAGACTGAAATGTGGGAGGGGGCTTGCCCCCGATTGCGGTGGAACAGCCGAGTATCTTGTAGCTGACACATTGCTATCGGGGGCAAGCCCCCTCCCACATTTGGAACTTCCATAGCCGGTCAGATCCCCGGCAATGTCACGCCTGTACTCCAGCGGCAACCGCCCGTACAATCCCAAGTCATTTCAAGTCCAAGCAACCGACAACGGCCTACCATGCGTACCAGTCAATATTTGCTCGCCACACAGAAAGAAACGCCTTCCGACGCGGTTGTGATCAGCCATCAGCTGATGCTGCGCGCCGGCATGATCCGCAAACTGGCCTCGGGCCTGTACACCTGGCTGCCCATGGGCTTGAAGGTGATGCGCAAGGTCGAAGCCATCGTTCGTGAAGAAATGAACGCCGCCGGCTCTCTGGAAGTGTTGATGCCGAGCACCCAACCGGCTGAACTGTGGCAGGAATCCGGACGTTGGGAAGAGTACGGCCCTGAGTTGCTGCGCTTCAAGGACCGTCATGGCCGCGATTTCTGCGCCGGCCCGACCCACGAAGAAGTCATCACCGACCTGATGCGCAACGAGTTGAGCAGCTATAAACAATTGCCGCTGAACCTGTATCAGATCCAGACCAAATTCCGTGATGAAATACGCCCACGCTTCGGCTTGATGCGCGGCCGTGAATTCATCATGAAGGACGCCTATTCGTTCCACGCCGACCAGGCGTCGTTGCAGGCGACCTACGACCGCATGCACCAGGCCTACTGCAATATCTTCACGCGCCTGGGCCTGAAATTCCGCCCGGTTGAAGCGGACAACGGCTCCATCGGCGGTGCCGGCTCCCACGAGTTCCACGTGCTGGCCGAATCCGGCGAAGACGACATTGCGTTCAGCAATGTTTCGGACTACGCGGCGAACGTCGAAAAAGCCGAAGCCGTACCGCGCGAAACCTCGCGCCCAGCCCCGGCTGAAGAACTGCGCCTGGTCGATACCCCGGACACCAAGACCATCGCGGCCCTGGTGGAGAAATTCAATCTGCCGATTGAAAAGACCATCAAGACCCTGATCGTGCACGCCGAAGAAGAAGGCAAGCTGATCGCCCTGGTGATCCGTGGCGACCACGAGCTCAACGAAATCAAGGCGGCCCAGCAACCTGGCGTGGCCAGCCCGCTGGTCATGGCCAGCGATGCCGAACTGCGCGACGCCATTGGCGCCGGCGCCGGTTCCCTCGGCCCGCTGAACCTGCCGCTGCCGATCATCATCGACCGTTCGGTCGAGCTGATGAGCGACTTCGGTATCGGCGCGAACATCGACGACAAGCACTACTTCGGTGTGAACTGGGAGCGCGACCTGCCGGTGCCGACCGTGGCCGACCTGCGTAACGTCGTGGCCGGCGACCCAAGCCCGGATGGCAAGGGCACCCTGGAGATCAAGCGCGGCATCGAAGTCGGGCACATCTTCCAGCTGGGCAACAAGTACAGCAAGGCGATGAAGTGCGAAGTGCTGGGCGAGAACGGCAAGCCGATCACCCTGGACATGGGCTGCTACGGCATTGGCGTTTCCCGTGTGGTCGCCGCCGCCATCGAGCAGAACAACGACGAGAAAGGCATCATCTGGAGCGACGCCCTGGCGCCGTTCCAGGTGGCGCTGGTGCCGTTGCGCTATGAAACCGAGCAAGTACGCGAAGCCACCGACAAACTGTATGCCGAACTGACGGCCGCCGGTTTTGAAGTGCTGCTCGATGACCGGGACAAGAAAACCAGCCCGGGCATCAAGTTCGCCGACATGGAGCTGATTGGCATCCCGCACCGGATCGTGGTCAGTGACCGCGGCCTGGCCGATGGCAATCTGGAATACAAGAGCCGGACCGAAGCCGAAGCCCAACCGTTGCCGGTGGCTGACGTGCTGTCTTTCCTTCAGGCGCGTATTCGTCGCTGAAAACCAGATCAAGAGAAGTCATGTTCAAGCGAAACACCAGAGCCCTGGGGGGCGCCGCCTTGTGCGGCGCCCTGCTGGTCAGCGGCTGCGCCAACCAGATGTCGCAACGCAGTGAGCACGAGGAGCGGGTCGAGCGAAAGTTGCTCGACCACAGCCTGCAGATCGATGTCGGCGAGCCCAAAGTGCTGGAACTGCCGCAACGCCGGGTTCGGATTCACGAGCAGAAGACGTTCGAGGTCACCGAATTCGAAGTCACACGGCGCTACGACCGCTACACGCCCTACCAGCCGTGGCGCAAACTCTATGAGATGCCACTGGGTGCCGTTGCGTTGGTGGCCGGCGCGGGCGCCAATGTGGCGAATATCTTCGCCCTCGGCAACCTGCCTGCGAGCATGACGCGCGATTGGCTGAGCTACGGCGTGGACGGCATCAACCCGTTCATGAACGTGCAATCTCACGGTCGTGCGCAGCAGAACCTCGCGGCTATCGATGAAGTGCAGCGTGACAAGCGCCTGGAATATTCGAGCCTGCCCTGGAGCGAACGCCCGGTACAGGTCACCGCCGGCAAACAAACCCATGAACTGACCACCGACCGCGACGGCGTGCTGCGCCTGAACCTGTTGGACAGTCCGTTTGCCGAGCAGGACCTGAACCGCATCACCACCTTGAAAATCAGCGTGGAAGACGGCCAGGACGATGTGCACACGGATTCGACCCTGGCGGTCAGCAACACCCTGCGCGGCAAATTGCTGGAAGCCCATGGCCTGATCTATGACGATTTGGAAGACGACGAGGTCAATCAGTGGGTGCACCGGGTCAAGCGCCTCTCGGAGCTGGGCCTGGAAGAAGAAGCCAGCGAACTGGAGCAAAGCCTGATTGAACTGACGCGCAACGATCCGGAACTGCAGCAGGAGTTTTTGCAGGCATTGGCCAAGGATGCGGGGCGACTCGTCGCAGATCCCGGCGCGCGCTGATCCCAGGCTGTTTTTGTAGGAGCGAGCTTGCTCGCGAAAAACTCACAGGCACCGCGTTCTTCCAGGAAACACGCGTTATCGTTGACGTTTTTCGCGAGCAAGCTCGCTCCTACAGGGGCACCCTGGGTTCTACCAGGAAAACTCGAGCTGTTCGTTACCGCTGCTCAAATCCAGCAACCTCACCCCAATCCCCAGCAACCGCACAGGCTTACCCCCACGGTTAAATGCCTGGGTCATCAGCTGTTCATAACTCTCCAGATCCCGCCCTGCCCCGGCCTGCTCCAGAGTGGTCTGGGTAAAGTCATGAAACTTGACCTTCACGAACGGCTTGCCTGCCCGGTAGCTGCTGTCGATACGCGCCATGCGCCCCGCCAGGGTTTCCAGCAACTCGGGCAGCTTGGCCAGGCAGCTTGAAAGATCCGGCAAGTCCACATCGTAGGTATTTTCCACACTGATGGATTGCCGCCGGCTGTCGTTCTGCACCACGCGGTCATCGATCCCACGGGCAAGGCTCCAGAGACGCTCACCGAAACTGCCGAATTCGCGCACCAGTGCCAGCTTGTTCCACTCGCGCAGTTGCAGGCAATCTTCAATGCCCAGGCGCGCCAGCTTGTCGGCAGTGACTTTGCCCACACCGTGCAATTTACTCACCCGCAACTGCGAGACGAACTCTTCGACCTGGTCCGGGGTAATCACAAACAGGCCGTTGGGTTTCTTCCAGTCGCTGGCGATCTTAGCCAGAAACTTGTTGGGCGCAACGCCGGCGGACACGGTGATGTGCAACTGATTGGACACACGCCGGCGAATGTCCTGGGCGATGCGCGTGGCGCTGCCGCCAAAGTGCGGGCTGTCGGAGACGTCGAGGTAGGCTTCATCCAGCGACAACGGCTCGATCAGGTCGGTGTAGTCGCGAAAGATCGTCTGGATTTCCTTCGACGCTTCTTTATAGGCATCCATACGCGGCTTGACGATCGTCAGGTCCGGGCACAGCTTCAATGCGTGACGCGATGACATCGCCGAGCGCACCCCGTAAGCCCGCGCTTCGTAATTGCACGTAGCAATCACCCCGCGCCGGTCCGCCGAGCCACCGACAGCCAGGGGCTTTTGCGCCAGGCTCGGGTCGTCGCGCATCTCGATGGCGGCGTAGAAGCAATCACAGTCGACGTGGATGATTTTGCGCTGCGTCATATAAACGGGGTGTGAATCAACGGGTGGCCAGTATCGCATTCACCCCTGTATATAGCACCAGTAGTTTGAATCTTCCGTCCGAGCGGTAGGAAATATCTCAGATGAATTGGTTTTCTCAATCGAATTCAACCTTCCAATAGAGCTGGAAGCCCTGGCCTGACTGGCTCGGCGCCCTTTCGACACCTGCCTTGGAGAGCTAACCAATTGAACCACAAGCGCTTTTGTTCGATTTTAGGGTTGACACACTCGCGTTCCTCTGTAGAATGCCGACACACAGACGCGGGATGGAGCAGTCTGGTAGCTCGTCGGGCTCATAACCCGAAGGTCGTCGGTTCAAATCCG
>NZ_CVTO01000099.1:33475-33848 GCF_900004715.1 Pseudomonas sp. 24 E 13 | reverse complement strand
TCGTCGGTTCAAATCCGGCTCCCGCAACCAAACATCAAAAAAGGCTACTCGAAAGAGTGGCCTTTTTTGTGCGCGTGTATTTTTGATCGTTCCCACGCTCCGCGTGGTAACGCCGCCCTGGACGCTCCGCGTCCTGCTTTTTGCGCAATGTTGACGCAGAGCGTCACGGGATGCATTCCCACGCGGAGCGTGGGAACGATCATCGAAGCGCTGCAACGCATTGATTTATGAATAATTCGGACTTATTTGAGCCATTGCCGCATTAACGGTTGACACCTCGGCGCTGGACTGTAGAATGCCGCCCACAGACGCGGGATGGAGCAGTCTGGTAGCTCGTCGGGCTCATAACCCGAAGGTCGTCGGTTCAAATCCG
>NZ_CVTO01000099.1:0-33425 GCF_900004715.1 Pseudomonas sp. 24 E 13 | reverse complement strand
TCGTCGGTTCAAATCCGGCTCCCGCAACCAAACATCAAAAAAGGCTACTCGAAAGAGTGGCCTTTTTTGTATCCGGTGAAAAAGTTCTTCTGAAACAATGGCATGGCATCTTTCATGAAACCGTAGACGGTTTGCAGAGTCCATCTCATTGCACGCTATGCGCTATGCTCAAGCACTACCCTCTACGACCAATGGCCGCAGTCGCCGCACTCGGTGATCCGCGTTAATATTTGTAATTATTTTGTCCATAGGGATTGGTAACTTGGCTGGATACCCCCATCCTGTCGCGCACAATCCACGAGGTGATTGATGCGCGCCAACTCGTCTGAACCACAAGACACCGTCACAGCGGAACAACCGATCCCTCCCACCCGTTTGCGTTGGCTGGATCTGTTGAGCAAATACCGTCAGCCCATCGGCCTGGCCGTGACCTTGCTGCTGTTTGCCATTGCCCTGATCGCCTGCCGACATCTGTTGTTGGAGCTCGATCTCTACGCCCTCCACGACTCGATCCTGGAAGTGCCCAAGCCTGCCTTGCTCGGCGCATTTGCGGCGGCGGTGGCCGGCTTCATCATTCTGTTGGGCTATGAGTTCTCCGGCGCACGTTATGCCGGCGTGAAACTGCCCGCCAAGACCCTGGCACTCGGTGGCTTCACCGCCTTTGCCATCGGCAACGCCATTGGCTTGTCGATGCTCTCGGGCGGCTCGGTGCGCTACCGTCTGTATGCACGCCACGGCATTGGTGCTTCGGAAGTCGCGCACATGACCGTGTTCGCCAGCCTGGCGCTGGGCTGCGCGCTCCCGCCCCTGGCCGCTTTGGCCACACTGAGCAACCTGCCGGCGGCCTCGACCTACCTGCATTTGTCGCAAAGCCTGCTCGGCGGTGTTGCCGGTGCCGTGCTGCTGTTGTCGGCCATGTTGTGTATCGGCATTTATCGCCGCCGCCTGCCGGAACAACCCTACCCGGATAACCTGTTGGTCAAGGCCGGGCGCCGCACCCTGCGCCTGCCGGGCCGTCGCTTGACGTTCCTGCAGTTGATCATCACCGCACTGGATGTCGCCGCCGCCGCCACCGTCCTGTATATGTTGCTGCCGGAAGCGCCGCCCTTCGGCCCGTTCCTGCTGGTGTACCTGCTGGCCCTGGCCGCCGGCGTGCTCAGCCATGTACCGGGTGGCGTGGGGGTGTTCGAAGCGATCCTGCTGGCGGCTTTCGCCGACAAACTCGGCGCTGCGCCACTGGCCGCCGCCCTGCTGCTGTACCGGATGATCTATGTGGTGTTGCCGCTGTTGATCGCCTGTATCTTCCTGCTGGTCAACGAGGCCCAGCGCCTGTTCCAGACCCAGCAAAGCCTGCGCGTCGCCTCCGGCCTTGCGGCACCGGTGCTGGCCGTACTGGTTTTTTTGTCCGGCGTGGTCCTGCTGTTTTCCGGCGCCACGCCGGAGATCGATTCACGCCTGGAAAACATCGGCTTCCTGATTCCCCACCGCCTGATTGACGCGTCGCACTTCGGCGCCAGCCTGATCGGCGTGCTGTGCCTGTTGCTGGCCCAAGGCTTGCGTCGACGTTTGTCGGCGGCCTGGATGCTGACCATGGTGCTGCTGCTGGTAGGCGCCCTGCTCTCGCTGCTCAAGGGCTTCGACTGGGAAGAAGCCAGTCTGATGACCATGACCGCCGTGCTGCTGGCGATCTTCCGACGCTCGTTCTACCGCGCCAGTCGCTTGACCGAACTGCCCTTCTCGCCGCTGTACCTGGTGGCCAGCGTATGCGTGCTGGGCGCGTCGATCTGGCTGCTGCTGTTCGCCTACCAGGACGTGCCCTACAGTCACCAACTGTGGTGGCAGTTCACCCTCGACGCCAACGCCCCGCGCGGCCTGCGTTCGTTGCTGGGCGCCGCCGTCCTGCTGGTGATCGTGTCGCTGACCTGGCTGCTGCGTACCGCGCGCCCGGTCATCCATCTGCCGACCCCGGACGAACTCGAACGCGCCTCCAAAATCCTGATGGCCTCGTCCCAACCCGACGGCGGCCTGGCGCTGACCGGCGACAAGGCCTTGCTGTTCCACCCCAATGACGAAGCCTTCCTGATGTATGCCCGGCGCGGGCGCAGCCTGGTGGCCTTGTATGATCCGATCGGCCCGACCCAGCCGCGCGCCGAGATGATCTGGCAGTTCCGCGACCTGTGCGACATTCACCACGCACGGCCGGTGTTCTATCAAGTGCGCGCGGAGAACCTGCCGTACTACATGGATATCGGACTCACCGCGATCAAGCTGGGCGAAGAAGCCCGCGTCGACCTGAAACGCTTTGACCTGGAAGCCAAGGGCAAAGAGATGAAGGATTTGCGCTACACCTGGAACCGTGGCACCCGTGACGGTCTGTCCCTGGAGATCTGCGAGCCGGGCACGGCGCCGATGGATGAATTAAAAGTTATCTCGGACGCCTGGCTTACCGGTAAGAATGTGCGCGAAAAGGGCTTCTCCCTGGGCCGCTTCAGCGACGACTACCTCAAGCACTTCCGTATCGCGATCATTCGCTTCGAAGGGCGCCCGGTGGCCTTCGCCAACCTGCTCGAGACGTACAACCATGACCTGGCCAGTCTCGACCTGATGCGCGCCCACCCGGACGCACCGAAGCTGACCATGGAATTCATGATGGTCGGCCTGATTCAACATTATAAGAACCACGGCTACGCACGCTTCAGCCTCGGCATGGTGCCGTTGTCGGGCCTGCAACCCCGGCGTGGCGCACCACTGACCCAACGCTTGGGTTCGATGGTGTTCCGCCGTGGCGAGCAACTGTATAACTTCCAAGGTTTGCGCCGCTTCAAAGACAAGTTCCAGCCTGACTGGGAACCCCGTTACATGGCCGTGCCCGCAGGACTTGATCCGCTGGTGGCACTGGCCGATACCGCCGCCCTGATCGCGGGCGGCTTGACTGGATTGGTGAAACGCTGATGATTCGACGCTCCTGGCGGTATGTATTGGCTGTTGTAGTGCTGCTCGCGCTGGTCCTGGGCGGCGGCTACTGGTACTGGAACCGCCCCGCCCCACAGCCGACCCTGGAGCAGATGCCCCAGGCCGATGGCTCGGTGATGACCCGCGTAAGCCCTGCCGGCACGGTAAAGGCCCGCGTGGCAGTGGCCGTGATGGCCGACGAAACCCTGACCGACAGCCAACTGATCGCCCTCAGTCAGGGTGGCTCGGCGCAGCTCGTCCAGGTGATCCTGCCCAAGGATGACTGCAAGCTGCAGGAGCAAGCGCTGCAAAGCGCCCTTGCCCAGCTTAAAGGCCCGGCGACCCTGGTCAGCGGCATCGGCCCTGGCGCGGCGCTCGCCTGGCGCTGGCTGGCCACACAGAGCGACGACAAGGCCAACGCCATCTCCGTCGGCTTCGCCCTGAAACAGGAAGGCTGCAACGACCCGCTGCCGAAAACCGCCGCCCATGGCAACTGGCTGGTGGCCTGGAATGACAACCCCGACGATGAAAGCGCCAGCTTCGTACGTGACACACCGCGCGCCACCACCAGCATCAGCGACTACGACATTCATTACCCGCAAGTGCTGAACAACGAGCTGCGCAAGCAGCTGGTAGGTTCGGACAACGGCGGCCTGGCGATTCCAGTGGTGGAAGTGCCGGCCGGTCAGGCCAAGGACACCGTGACCCTGTTCCTCTCCGGGGACGGCGGCTGGCGTGACCTGGACCGTGACGTGGCTGGCGAAATGGCGAAGATCGGCTACCCGGTGGTTGGCATCGACACCCTGCGCTACTACTGGCAGCACAAAACCCCGGAACAAAGCGCCAAGGACCTGACCGAACTGATGCAGCACTACCGGCAGAAATGGGGCACCAAGCGCTTCGTGCTGACCGGTTACTCGTTCGGCGCCGACGTCCTGCCGGCCATCTACAACCGTATGCCGGCAAACGAACAGCAACGCGTCGACGCGATCATCCTGCTGGCCTTCGCCCGCACCGGCAGCTTTGAGATTGAAGTGGAAGGCTGGCTGGGCAACGCCGGCAAGGAAGCCGCGACCGGCCCGGAAATGGCCAAGCTGCCCCCCGAGAAAGTGGTGTGCATCTATGGTGCGGAAGAAGTCGACGAGAGTGGCTGCACGGACAAGACTGCCGTGGGCGAAGCCATGAAGCTGCCCGGTGGGCATCACTTCGATGAGAACTACCCGGCGCTGGCCAAGCGGTTGGTGGATATCATTGTGAAACACCAGGCCAAAGCCGAGTAATCCCAGGCTATACACAAATCCAATGTGGGAGGGGGCTTGCCCCCGATAGCGGTGGATCAGTCACTACATCATTGACTGACACTCTGCTATCGGGGGCAAGCCCCCTCCCACAGTTGCTTTGTGGTGTGGCTAAGACTTAGCGCGGCTCGATATGCGCAATCATCAACTGCACCGTCTCATTCCCGCGAAACTCGTTCACATCCAGCTTGTAGGCCAACTCCACCCAGCGCACGGTCGGGTTCGGCCAGACTTCACGGTCTACCCCAAACGCAATGCCATCAAGCTTCACCGACCCGCACTCGCTCTTGAGCACCACTTTCAAGTGCCGCTCGCCGACCACCCGCTGTTCCACCAGCTGAAACACACCGTGAAACAACGGCTCGGGAAAGTGTTGCCCCCACGGGCCGGCATGGCGCAGCGCGCGCGCCAGTTCCAAATGAAACTCTTCCACCGCCAGGGTGCCATCGGAGAGCAGGCGTCCGGTGAGGTCTTCTTCGCGCAGTTGCCGACGCACTTCGGCATCGAAAGCCTCGGCGAACAAGGGGAAATTCGCTTCGGGCAGGGTCAGGCCCGCCGCCATCGCGTGACCGCCGTATTTGGCGATCAGGTTGGGGTGCTGGCTGGCAACCACCGCCAGCGCGTCACGGATATGAAAGCCTTGTACCGACCGCCCGGAGCCTTTGAGCATGCCATCACCGGCATCGGCAAACGCGATGGTGGGGCGGAAATAACGCTCTTTCATGCGCGACGCCAGAATCCCGATCACCCCCTGGTGCCATTCCGGATCGAACAGGCACAGGCCATACGGCATTGACTCCACCGGCAAATCCTTGAGTTGAGCCAGGGCTTCGCGCTGCATGCCCTGCTCGATGGATTTGCGGTCCTGGTTCATGCCGTCCAGTTGTGCGGCCATTTCCCGCGCCGCAGCCACATCGGTGGTCAGCAGGCATTCGATGCCCAGGCTCATATCGTCCAGGCGCCCGGCCGCATTGAGCCGTGGGCCGAGAATGAAGCCCAGGTCGGTGGAGGTGATGCGGGCATGGTCGCGCTTGGCCACTTCGAGGATCGCCTTGATCCCCGGCCGTGCGCGACCGGCGCGGATACGCTCCAACCCTTGATGCACCAGGATGCGGTTGTTGGCGTCCAGCGGCACCACGTCGGCGACGCTGCCCAGGGCCACCAGGTCGAGCAGTTCACCAATGTTCGGCTGCGGGCTGTTGTCATACCAGCCGAGGCTGCGCAAACGCGCGCGCAGGGCCATCAGTACGTAGAAGATCACGCCCACACCGGCCAGTGCCTTGCTGGGGAACGTACAGCCTGGCTGGTTCGGATTGACGATCGCGTCCGCCGCCGGCAGTTCGTCGCCCGGCAAGTGGTGATCGGTCACCAGCACCTTCAGCCCCGCCGCCTTCGCCGCCGCCACGCCTTCGACACTGGAGATACCGTTGTCCACCGTGATCAGCAACTGCGGCTCGCGCTGCAGCGCCACCGCAACGATCTCCGGCGTCAGGCCATAGCCGTATTCAAAACGGTTGGGCACCAGGTAATCGACATGGGCCGCACCGAGCAAACGCAGGCCCAGTGTACCTACGGTGCTGGCGGTGGCGCCGTCGGCGTCGAAGTCACCGACGATCAGGATGCGCTGGCGTTGTTCCAGCGCCGTCACCAGCAGATCGACGGCGGCATCGATGCCCTTGAGCTGCTGATAGGGAATCAACCGCGCCAGGCTCTTGTCCAGCTCGGCTTCCGATTGCACCCCGCGCGCGGCGTAGAGACGGGTCAGCAGCGGTGGCAATTCACCGAGGAATGGCAGGACGGCGGGCAAGGGACGGGGATCGATACGCATACGGGGGTGATGACTTCTCTACTGATTCAACGGATAACAACAGTTCAAAATTCAACAAAGATCAAATGTGGGAGGGGCGGTGCGACGATTCGACTTGCCCCCGATAGCGATCTATCAGCCAGCTTATCTGTAGCTGATCCACCGCTATCGGGGGCAAGCCCCCTCCCACATTTTTTTCAATCACGCCCGCCCACCAGCCACTGCAACTGCACTTCATGCTGGCCACGGTCATCGGTGACGAAGATCGTGCCTTCGCTGATCATCACATCCCACTTGATCACGCGCGGCATGTCCTTGGCCAGCACCTCCAGAATCTCCTGCGGCACGGCAGCGATGTGCACGTTCTTGAGGTTATTCGCCACCGGCACCACCTTGCCTTCCCACACCCGCAGGCTGCCGTATGCCAGCAGGCTGGTGCGTTCGGTGCGACGCGAGCACCAGGTCAGGCGGTCTGCATCCGGCTGGCCGACTTCGATCCAGTGCAACACCCGATCATCCAGGCTCTTTTCCCACAGGGCCGGCTCGTCGACATCCGACAAGCCACGGCCGAACGCCAACTGCTCGTTGTACCAGAGGGCGTAGGCCAGCAGGCGCACGGTCATGCGTTCTTCGGTTTCCGAAGGGTGGCGGGCGATGGTCTGTTTGACGCTCTCGTACACCGAACGGTCAAGGTCGGTGAGGTTGAGTTCGAATTTGTAGGTCGTGGACGGCTGGGCCATGAACGGGCTCTGGAGACAGGGAAAGACGGCCAGTCTAACCGATGGCGAGGCCAATCAACGAATACTGCGCTGCATCCAGGCTGCCTGCCTATGTTAAAAAGCAGTACGTCACCGTCCCGCGCGCTCAAGGATCCCCATGTCGCTTAATGCCAAACCGCTTGCCGGCCTGAAAGTCATCGAACTCGGCACCCTGATTGCCGGCCCGTTTGCCTCACGTATCTGCGCCGAGTTCGGCGCCGAAGTGATCAAGGTCGAATCCCCGGACGGCGGCGACCCCCTGCGCAAATGGCGCAAATTGTATGAAGGCACCTCGCTGTGGTGGTTCGTGCAGGCGCGTAACAAGCAGTCGCTGACCCTCAACCTCAAGCACCCGGATGGCCTGGCGATCCTCAAGCAATTGCTGGCCGACGCCGACATCCTGATCGAAAACTTCCGCCCCGGCGTGCTGGAAAAACTCGGCCTGGGCTGGGAAACCCTGCACGCACTGAACCCAAGGCTGGTGATGGTGCGCCTTTCCGGCTTCGGCCAGACCGGGCCGATGAAAGACCAGCCGGGGTTTGGCGCGGTAGGCGAGTCCATGGGCGGCCTGCGCTACATCACCGGCTTCGAAGACCGCCCGCCCGTGCGCACCGGGATTTCCATCGGTGACTCGATTGCCGCGCTGTGGGCGGTGATCGGCGCGCTGATGGCCCTGCGTCATCGTGAAGTCAACGGCGGCCTCGGCCAGGTGGTCGACGTGGCGCTGTACGAAGCCATTTTCGCCATGATGGAAAGCATGATTCCCGAGTTCGATGTGTTCGGCTTCATTCGCGAACGCACCGGCAATATCATGCCCGGTATTACGCCCTCCTCGATCCACACCAGCGCCGACGGCAAACATGTGCAGATTGGCGCCAATGGCGATGCGATCTTCAAGCGCTTCATGGCCGCCATCGGCCGCGACGACCTGGCGAACGACCCGGCGCTTGCCAGCAATGACGGGCGTGACAGCCGCCGCGATGAGCTGTACGGGGTGATCGATCGCTGGGTCAACGCCCTGCCGCTGGAGCAGGTCATGGCGCAGTTGAACCAGGCCCAAGTGCCCGCCAGCCGCATCTACAGTGCCGAGGACATGCTGGGCGACCCGCAATTCCTCGCCCGGGAGATGTTCCTCAGCGCGCAACTGCCGGGCGGCAAGGATTTCAAGATGCCCGGCATCGTGCCCAAGCTGTCGGATACGCCAGGCAGCTGTGAATGGGTGGGTCCGCAATTGGGCGAGCACAACGGTGTGCTGCTCAACGCCCTGGGCTATGACGCGGCGGCCATCGCCCGCTTGCGTGCGGATGGCGCGATCTGAGCGCGCCGCCGTGCCAAATTCCAGGCAAAAAGAAACCCCGAGGAGTGGGGAGACAACTCGGGGTTAAACGTGATCTACAAAGACCAGTACAACAAGCCACAAACACCGGAGCACAATGTTTGCTCTTGCTGTTACAAACTCTGACCGGCCGTGTTGTAGGAAGTTTCGAAGGATAAATAATTCTTCATGCGCAGACCGGGGTTCGCGTCATGGCGGCGTTTCGCAAGGCTGCAATGACCGAGGGCTCGAGTCGACCTTCAGCGATTTTCAAATCGCGCAGCAGGCAATCCACCACATCCACCAGCGCGCGTTTGTCGGTCAACTGAGCGCGGTTGACTTCGCGCTCGACCATGATGGCGCCACCGGGGTTCTTCACGGTCACCAGGCATTCGCCCTGCACACCAGAGGTGGTCAGCGTAACCAGATAAGGGCTCAGTGCTTCTTCGAGCAACAGGCTGATACTTTCCATCTCGATCACCACTCAATAGTTCGGGAACAATCGTTTCAACGGGTGCTGCATCTCTCCTAAGTGACTGGTCGTAACGTAGGAAAGTTCGCTTTTTCGTCTTTCAAGGGTTGTGCGGGGATGACGTATCCAGCATGCGCTTGCAACATGACAGGTAAAAAACGGCGGCACATAACTGCTTACGCAATGGGTTGCGGTTTTGGGCTACGCCGAGCGCGCAGGCCAGGCGTGAATCCTATACTCGGTGAGCGCTGATCACCCTGCCGTGCAGGCAGAGTGCATGTCATAAGGCCCTTATTGCGAAGGATGAAAATGATGTTGGAACAAAATGAACAGCAAGCATCGATGGAGAGGATGCATGCCGATGTAAGGCGCATCTATGCCGAAATATCACGCATGCAGGCTGAGCAAGATAAGCTCAAATCGGAATCACTGAAGATAAATTGCGAAACTTTCTGGTACCCCATGGGCGTAGCGATGGCCGTGGTCGCAACGATCGCCTCAATCACTGGAGTGGCGATTAAACTGCTCCTGTAAACAGCACGTTGCCGGGCCTGCCAGAAACAAAAAACGCCGCTGACCCAGGGAAGGGAAAGCGGCGTTGTTGTCTACGCGGTGCGCCTTACAGCGGCTTGCCCCGATTGCCATGCTGGCTGACAAACGCCTGCACAGTCTTCAGGTCGTTAGCCAGCACCGTGCAACGCTCTTCGCGCTCGAACAGATCAGCCAGGTGCTCCGGCAACTCCAGGGCCTTGCCAACACCGGCCTTTTCCACCGCCTCGGGGAATTTGACCGGGTGTGCGGTGCCAAGGATCACCATGGGGATATCCAGGCTGCGACGGCACTCGCGGGCGGCCTTCACACCGATGGCCGTGTGCGGGTCAAGCAACTCGCCGGTCTGGGCGTAGACCTCGGCGATGGTTTCGCAGGTCTGCGCATCGTCCACGGCCAGGGAGTCGAACAGCTTGCGGGTTTCGGTCCAGCGCTCCTGCTCGACGCTGAAGCCGCCACCTTGCTTGAAACTGCTCATCAGTTCGGCCAACGCCGCGCCATTGCGGCCATGCATGTCGAACAGCAGGCGTTCGAAGTTCGACGAGACCATGATGTCCATCGACGGCGACAGCGTGGCGTGCAGGGTTTCCTTGACGTACTGATTGCCGCTCATGAAGCGGTGCAGGATGTCGTTGCGATTGGTCGCGACGATCAACTGATTAATCGGCAGGCCCATGTTGCGCGCCAGGTAGCCGGCGAAGATGTCGCCGAAGTTGCCGGTCGGCACCGAGAACGACACTGAACGCGCCGGGCCGCCCAACTGCAGGGAGGCGTGGAAGTAGTAGACGATCTGGGCCATGATCCGCGCCCAGTTGATCGAGTTCACCGCCACCAGGCGCGTGCCCTTGAGGAAACTCTGGTCGGCGAAGCTGTTCTTGACCATTTCCTGGCAGTCATCGAAGTTGCCTTCGATGGCGATGTTGTGGATGTTCTCACCGAAAATGGTGGTCATCTGGCGACGCTGCACCTCCGACACGCGCTTGTGCGGGTGCAGGATGAAGATGTCGACGTTTTCGCAGTGCTTGCAGCCTTCAATGGCCGCCGAACCGGTATCGCCGGAGGTAGCGCCGATGATCACTACGCGCTCGCCGCGTTTTTCCAGCACGTAGTCGAGCAGGCGACCCAGCAATTGCAGGGCAAAGTCCTTGAACGCCAGGGTCGGGCCATGGAACAGCTCAAGCACCCACTCGTTGCCGTTCAACTGGCGCAGGGGTGCAATGGCGCTGTGGGAAAACACGCCGTACGTCTCTTCCAGGATCTTCTTGAAATCCGCGTCCGGAATGCTGCCGGTGACGAACGGGCGCATCACCCGGAACGCCAGCTCGTGGTACGGCAGGCCGGCCCAGGAAGCGATTTCTTCCTGGGTGAAGCGTGGCAGGTTTTCCGGCACGTACAGGCCGCCGTCGGTGGCAAGGCCCGCCAGCAGAACGTCTTCGAAATTCAGGGCCGGTGCCTGGCCGCGGGTGCTGATATAGCGCATAGGGGCAAACCTTCGGTTTGGGCTTCAAGCTTCAAGTTACAAGCGGCAAGTTAGAGCGAATCGGCTTTTACTTGCAGCTTGCAGCTAACCGCTTGCAGCTGAATTAATTCAAATGTTCGACGCGGATACGGACCACCGGCCCTACTACGCCCTGGAGCGCTTCAAGAGCCCGAATGGCATCGTTGATATGCTGCTCGAGCACGCGATGGGTCAGCAGGATCATCGGCACCTGGCCGTTCTGCTCCTCGACTTCCTTCTGCATGATCGACTCGATGTTGATGCCGCGCTCCGACAGGATGCTCGCCACCTGGGCCAGCACGCCAGGATGATCCTGGGCCTGGATGCGCAGGTAGTAGGCACTTTCGCAGGCTTCGATCGGCAGGATCGGGTGGGCCGACAGCGAATCCGGCTGGAAGGCCAGGTGCGGCACGCGGTTTTCCGGGTCGCTGGTCATGGCGCGAACCACGTCCACCAGGTCGGCGATTACCGACGAAGCGGTCGGCTCCATCCCGGCACCGGCGCCATAGAACAGGGTGGAGCCGGCGGCGTCACCGTTGACCATCACCGCGTTCATCACGCCATTGACGTTGGCGATCAGGCGGTCGGCGGGGATCAGTGTCGGGTGCACACGCAATTCGATACCGGCCGGGGTGCTGCGCGCCACACCGAGGTGCTTGATGCGGTAGCCCAGGGCTTCGGCGTAATTTACGTCGGCGGTGGTCAGTTTGGTGATGCCTTCGGTGTAGGCCTTGTCGAACTGCAGCGGGATGCCAAAGGCGATGGACGCCAGGATGGTCAGCTTGTGCGCCGCATCGATACCTTCCACGTCAAAGGTCGGGTCGGCTTCGGCATAACCCAGGGCCTGGGCTTCAGCCAGCACGTCTTCGAAGGTGCGGCCCTTTTCGCGCATTTCGGTCAGGATGAAGTTACCGGTGCCGTTGATGATGCCGGCCACCCAATTGATGCGGTTGGCGGACAGGCCTTCACGAATCGCCTTGATCACCGGGATGCCGCCGGCCACGGCGGCTTCGAACGCCACGATCACGCCCTTCTCACGGGCCTTGGCGAAGATTTCGTTACCGTGCACGGCGATCAGCGCCTTGTTGGCGGTGACCACGTGCTTGCCGTTCTCGATGGCCTTGAGCACCAGCTCGCGGGCCACGGTGTAGCCGCCTACCAGCTCGATGACAATATCGATGTCAGGGTTGGTGGCCACGGCGAACACATCGTTGGTAATCGCAATACCGGTCGTTTCGAACTGAGGCTTTGGCGAACGCGTGGCGATCTGCGCCACTTCAATCTCGCGCCCTGCACGGCGGGAAATTTCTTCGGCGTTACGCTGAAGTACGTTGAAGGTGCCGCCACCGACGGTCCCTAACCCACAGATGCCTACTTTGACCGGTTTCACTGAAAACTCCCCATGAAACGGCCGACGCGAGGTCGGCCGTGGAACACCGCCGCACAACTGCGGCTCTCAATTAATGACCCGCCGACGGTTCGGCGGATCATGCTCGTCAAAGGCTCGACGATTAATGCTTACTTGGCACCCAGTGCCAGTTTGGCAACTTGTGGTGCCGGCTGGTAGCCCGGAATCACTTGGCCGTCGGCCAAAACGATGGCCGGTGTGCCGTTCACACCGATGGACTGGCCCAGGGCGAACTGCTTGGAAACCGGATTGGCGCATTTGGCCGCCTTGATTTCCTTGCCATCGACCATCTTGTCCATGGCCGCCTTCTTGTCGGCCGAGCACCAGACCGCCTGCAACTGCTCATCACCCGGCGAACCGAGGCCCTGGCGTGGGAACGCGACGTAGCGCACTTCCACACCGAGCTTGTTCAGCGCCGGCACTTCGGCGTGCAGCTTGTGGCAGTACGGGCAGGTGGTGTCGGTGAACACGGTGATGTGGGTCTTGGTCTCGCCGATGGCCGGGTACACCACGGTCTCAGCCACCGGAATACCGTTGATCAGCTTGGACACGCCGAGGCGCTCGGCTTTCTCGGTCAGGTTGACCGGTTTGCCGTCCTTGAGCTGGAACAGGTAGCCCTGAACGATGTACTGGCCGTCGGCACTGGCGTACAGCACGCGGCTGCCCTTGAGCTTGACTTCATACAGACCGGCCATGGGGCTGGCGCTGATGCTTTCGATGGGGGTATCGAGTTGCAGGTTGACCAGGCTCTTGCGAATGGCCTGCTCAGCCGCATCGTCGGCGACGGCAAAGGTGGAAACCAACGCAATGGCTGCGGCGGCAATAATCTGGGTCAAGCGCATGGTAACTCCTGAAGGCAGATGCAGGGACGGGTGCCGCCACGCCGATTGGAAACCGGGGTGTGGACCGTCGCCTTTGCGAACCGACAAAGCCTACCACAGTTGGGCCGCAGGGCAGCCCGCAGCCGGAAAAATCGGGATTTTTCAGCCGCGTGGATGGTGCCTGGCGTGCATCTCCTGCAAGCGCGCCCGTGCCACATGGGTGTAGATCTGGGTGGTGGACAAGTCGCTGTGGCCGAGCAGCATCTGTACCACGCGCAGATCCGCGCCATGGTTGAGCAAGTGGGTGGCGAACGCATGACGCAAGGTATGCGGCGACAGGGACTTGCCGATCCCGGCCACTTTGGCCTGGTGCTTGATCCGGTGCCAGAAGGTCTGGCGGGTCATCTGCTCGCCGCGCAGGCTGGGGAACAGCACATCGCTGGGGCGGCCACCGAGCAGCTCGTGACGCGCATCGCGCAGGTAACGCTCGACCCACACAATCGCCTCCTCGCCCATCGGCACCAGGCGCTCCTTGCTGCCCTTGCCCATTACCCGCAACACGCCCTGGCGCAGGTTGACCTGCTCCAGGGTCAGGCTGATCAGCTCGGTAACCCGCAGGCCGCAGGCGTAGAGCACTTCAAGCATGGCGCGGTCGCGCTGGCCGATGGCCTCACTGAGATCCGGCGCGGCCAACAGAGCCTCCACGTCAGCTTCCGACAAGGATTTAGGAAGAGGCCTACCTAATTGCGGCATATCCACTTGTAGAGTTGGATCGACTGCGATGAGCTTTTCACGCAACAGGTAGCGATAAAAGCCACGTACACCGGAGAGAAATCTCGCGGTGGATCGCGGCTTGTAATGTTGCTCGAGGCGCCAGGCCAAGTGATCGAGGATCAGCTCCCGCCCGGCATTGATCAGCTCCAGGTTTTTCTCCTGCAGCCACCCATTGAACAGGGCCAGGTCGCTGCGGTAAGCCTGGCGCGTGTTGTCGGAGAGGCCTTTTTCCAACCAAAGGGCGTCAAGGAAGCGGTCGATCAGGGGGTGGTCAATGGCGGGCATGGTTACTCAAGCGACGCGGCACGGGGCTCGGCGCCTTTTTATTTAGTGAACTGTGGCAAGGGCCACTAGTCTTTCATAGCCCGCTACTTCTAGGAACAGGAAGCTTTAATGAACGAACAACAGATCTTGTTGGCTTTCGGCGGTATCGGTGTGGCCGCGCTCGGCTGCCAATGGCTGGCCTGGCGCCTGAAATTGCCGGCGATTCTGTTTCTGTTATTGAGCGGAATCCTGGCAGGGCCGGTACTTGGCTGGCTCGACCCGCAGGAAATGTTCGGCCCGTTGCTGATGCCACTGGTGTCGCTGGCCGTCGCATTGATCCTGTTTGAGGGCAGCCTGACGCTGCATCTGTCGGAATGGAAGGAAATCGGCAGCGTGGTTCACCGACTGGTGACCCTTGGCGCACTGACGACCTGGGCGGTGATTACCCTGGCAACCCACTGGCTGTTGGGTTTCGACTGGATGCTGGCGCTGCTGTTCGGCACCCTGACGCTGGTCACAGGCCCGACGGTCATCGTGCCGATGTTGCGCGTGGTACGCCCCAAGGCGTCCATCGCCAACATCCTGCGCTGGGAAGGGATCGTCATCGACCCCATCGGTGCGCTGCTGGCCGTGGTGGTCTACAGCTTTATCATCGCCAGCGCCTCGGGCGATGGCTTGAGTCACAGCCTGCTGACCTTTGGCGGCGTCATCCTGTGCGGCAGCCTGTTCGGGATTGCCGGCGGCTGGGTGCTGGGCCTGGTGATGCGCCGCCAGTGGTTGCCGGAATACCTGCACAACCTGGCCACCCTGGCGGCGGTACTGGGGGTGTTCATCGCCTCCAATCAGGTCATGCATGAGTCCGGCCTGCTGGCGGTGACACTGATGGGCATGTGGATGGCGAACATGAAGGGCGTGGACGTGCGGCACATCCTGCACTTCAAGGAGAACCTCAGCGTCCTGTTGATTTCCGGCTTGTTTATCCTGCTGGCGGCGCGCCTGGACCTGAACGCATTGATCGCCCTGGGGCCGTTTGTGCTGATTCTGCTGCTGATCATTCAGTTCATTGCGCGCCCGCTGAACGTTGCTGTGTCGACCGTCGGCTCGAAACTGAGCTGGCGCGAACGCGCACTGCTGGCCTGGATCGCCCCGCGCGGGATTGTGGCCGCAGCGGTGTCGGCGATTTTTGCGATTCGCCTGGATGAGGCCGGCCACGAAGGTGCGTTGTTGCTGGTGCCGCTGACGTTTGCGGTGATTATCGGCACGGTGGTGCTGCAAAGCGCGACTGCGCGCCCTCTGGCGCGCTTGCTGAAAGTGGCCGAGCCCGCGCCAAGCGGCTTTCTGATCGTCGGCGCGAACGCCCCGGCCCGCATCCTCGGCAAAGCCCTGCAACAGTTGGGCAGCCGAGTGCTGCTGACCGATTCAAGCTGGGAAAACATTCGCGCCAGCCGCATGGAAGGGCTGCCGACCTACTTCGGCAACCCGGCATCACAGCATGCCGAGTCCCATCTGGACCTGGTCGGTCTCGGGCATTTGCTCGCGCTGTCCCCTTCCGGCGAATTGAACACCCTGGCCACCATGCGCTTTCGTCATGACTTCGGGCATCGCCTGTTCGCCTTGGCCAACAGCCAGGAAAGCCGTCGCACCGACAAGCACCGGGCCAGCGGCGAGCACCGTGGGCACTTGCTGGGCAGCCAGCCGCTGAGCTACACCAAGCTCGCCAGCCTGCTGGGGCAAGGCGCCGAGCTGTATACCACGCAGCTGACCGATGGGTTTGGCTGGAGCGATTACCAGGCACTGCATGGGGAACGGGCGACGCTGCTGTTTGCCCGCGATAACAGCGGCTGGGTGCATGTGGTCACGCCTGAGAGCGATATGAAACCGTTGGCGGGATGGACATTACTGGCAGTCATTCAGCCTGGTCAGGCCTGAGGGCGCACGGCACAAATCGCAGGCACAAAAAAGCAGCCCGTAGGCTGCTTTTTTCTGCATCGGGAAGCTGGACTTAAGCCAGTTTTTCCTTGATGCGAGCTGCTTTACCGGACAGGTCACGCAGGTAGTACAGCTTGGCTTTGCGTACGTCACCGCGACGTTTCACAGCCATGCTGTCGATTTGCGGGCTGTAGGTCTGGAAAGTACGCTCTACGCCAACACCGTTGGAGATTTTACGAACAGTGAAAGCACTGTTCACACCACGGTTACGCTTGGCGATTACCACGCCTTCGAACGCTTGCAGACGCGAACGGTCGCCTTCCTTCACTTTCACCTGAACGACAATGGTGTCGCCCGGGGCAAAGGTAGGGATCTCTTTGGTCATCTGCTCTGCTTCGAGTGCAAGGATGATTTTGTTAGTCATGCTGTGCTCCTAAGGTAAGTCAATGGACCTACCATCGATACGTTGTTAACTATCGTCCCGCGCGAGGATGTATTCCTCGAGCAGCTTCTTCTCTTCTCCAGAAAGCGAGCGGCTTTCCAGAAGATCGGCGCGTCGTTCATAGGTCCGACCAAGGGACTGCTGTAAACGCCAACGCCGGATGTGTGCGTGATTGCCACTTAGCAATACGTCGGGAACACGCTGATCCGCATACACCTCCGGACGGGTGTAGTGCGGGCAATCCAGCAAACCATCCGTGAAGGAATCT
The DNA here is from genome assembly GCF_900004715.1 of Pseudomonas sp. 24 E 13. Classification (NCBI taxonomy): domain Bacteria; kingdom Pseudomonadati; phylum Pseudomonadota; class Gammaproteobacteria; order Pseudomonadales; family Pseudomonadaceae; genus Pseudomonas; species Pseudomonas sp. 24 E 13. Next base: position 16,870 of record NZ_CVTO01000099.1, on the reverse strand, counting down.
TCCTCCGCGGAGTCCGCATGCCCTAAAGCTCCAGGCAGCAGTCGTGTAACCGCATCTATCAGGACCATCGCCGGCAGCTCGCCGCCAGACAGGACATAGTCCCCAATCGACCACTCTTCATCGACATGAGCTTCAATAAAACGCTCGTCAATGCCTTCATAGCGACCGGCAATCAGGATCAGTGCCTCCTCATTCGCCAGTTCGCCTACCGCAGCCTGTTTCAGCTGACGGCCTTGAGGGGACAGGTAAATAACCTTCGCCTTCTCCCCGGCGGCTGCCTTGGCCTGGGCCAACGCGTCTTCCAGGGGCTTGATCTTCATCACCATGCCCGGGCCACCGCCAAATGGGCGATCGTCCACAGTGTGATGTCGATCCGTCGTGTAGTCTCGCGGGTTCCAACAGGTAAGCTGCAACAGCCCCTGTTTCACCGCCCGACTGGTGATGCCGTACTCGCTGATGGCGGAGAACATCTCGGGAAACAAACTGATCACTTCAATGCGCAAATTAGCCACGCTTAGAAGTCCGCGTCCCATTCCACCTTCATCTCGCCCGCTGCGAGGTCGACGGCCAACACGCACTGCCCGGTATAGGGCAACAGGCGTTCGCGATCATCCAGGCTGCCAGCGCAAGGCTTGACCACCATTACATCATTGGCGCCGGTTTCCAGAAGATGATCGATTTTCCCGAGCAGTTGCCCGAGTTGATCAATAACCTTCAGACCTTCCAGCTGGTACCAGTAGTACTCGCCGTCGGTCAATTCAGGGAACAGGTTGCGCGGCACGCAGATCTCATAACCAGCCAGAAGACGAGCTTCTTCACGATCATCAAGACCCTTGAGCTTTGCGACCAGGAACTTGTCGCTCCCGCGTCCACTGACCAGCTCGACCTGTTTCACGCTGCCTTCGCGCTTAAGCGTCCAGGTTTTGTACTGCAACAGGTTTTCAGTCGGATCAGTAAAGGAATACACCTTCACTTCGCCGCGAACGCCATGAACAGAGTAAATCTTGCCGATAACGATCAAATCATCAGCAACAGTTGGCGTCGCGTTCATATTGCTCAGGCTGCGGCCTTAGCCGAGTCTTTCAACAGCTTGGCAACGCGCTCGGATGGCTGTGCACCAACGCTCAGCCAGTAGGCTACGCGCTCTTGGTTCACGGACAGACGAACTTCCTGACCGCGAGCGATCGGGTTGAAGAAGCCAACTTGTTCCTTGTGAGAGCCGTCACGTGGGTTGCGGCTGTCAGTTACGGTCAAGTGGTAAAACGGGCGCTTTTTGGAGCCGCCAAGGGCAAGACGGATTGTTAGCATGTGAACATCGTTCCTGTAGTCGGTGCTGCAAATCTAAATGCACAGCGGGCATAGGTGCCCGAAAGGCCGCATATTCTAAGGAATATCCGGACTTTTGCAAATGTCTTTTTCCGGCGCCTACCCGCGTGCCATTCAGATCTGCTATAGAGCCGTCGGTTAAAACGGCAGGTCAGCGCCCGCCAATGGCGGGTTTGCTGGAGATCCCGCATCCCTGCGGGTCGGAGCGCAAGCTGGGCTCGCGCTCGAATTCTTTACATCTTGGGCATGCCGCCGCCGGGCAACATACCGCCCATGCCGCGCATCATCTTGGCCATGCCGCCCTTGGCGGAGAATTTCTTCATCATCTTCTGCATCTGCTTGTGCTGCTTGATCAAGCGACCGATGTCCTGCACCTGGGTGCCGGAACCCATGGCGATCCGGCGTTTGCGCGAACCGCTGATCAGCTCAGGGTCGCGGCGCTCGGCCGGGGTCATGGAGTTGATGATGGCTTCCATCTGCTTGAACTGCTTCTCTGCCGCGCCCTGGGCGTTGCCCATTTGCGCCAGGTTCACGCCGCCGATGTTCGGCAGCTTGTCCATCAGCCCGCCAAGGCCACCCATGTTCTTCATTTGTTGCAGCTGATCGCGGAAGTCTTCGAGGTCGAAGCCCTTGCCCTTCTTCAGCTTTTTGGCCAGTTTGTCGGCCTTGTCCTTGTCGAGCGTGGCTTCGGCCTGCTCGATCAGGCTGAGCACGTCGCCCATGCCGAGGATGCGCGAGGCGATACGCTCGGGATGGAACGGCTCGAGCGCGTCGCTCTTCTCGCCCATGCCGATGAACTTGATCGGCTTGCCGGTGATGGCACGTACCGACAGCGCGGCACCGCCACGGGCGTCGCCGTCGACCTTGGTGAGGATCACGCCGGTCAGCGGCAGCGCGTCACCGAAGGCCTTGGCGGTGTTGGCCGCATCCTGGCCGGTCATGGCGTCGACCACGAACAGCGTCTCGACCGGGTTGATCGCGGCATGCAGCGCCTTGATCTCGCCCATCATCTCTTCATCGATGTGCAGGCGACCGGCGGTATCGACGATGACCACGTCGATGAACTTGAGTTTGGCTTCTTTAATGGCCGCGTTGGCAATGTCGACCGGCTTCTGGCTCAGGTCCGACGGGAAGAAGGTCACGCCCACTTCGCCCGCGAGCATTTCCAACTGCTTGATGGCCGCCGGACGGTAAACGTCGGCCGACACCACCATCACGGACTTCTTCTTGCGCTCTTTAAGGAAGCGCGCCAGCTTGCCGGCGGTGGTGGTCTTGCCCGCACCTTGCAGGCCGGCCATCAGCACAACGGCCGGAGGCACGGCGCTGAGGTTCAGGTCTTCGTTGGCTGCGCCCATCAGGCTTTCGAGTTCGGCCTGGACGATCTTCACGAAGGCCTGGCCCGGGGTCAGGCTGCGCGACACTTCGGTGCCGACCGCGCGTTCCCTGACCGAGTTGACGAAATCCTTCACCACCGGCAAGGCCACGTCGGCTTCCAGCAACGCCATGCGCACTTCACGCAGGGTGTCTTTAATATTGTCCTCGGTCAGCTTGGCCTTGCCGGTTACATGGCGCAGCGTCTGCGAGAGACGGTCAGTCAGGTTTTCAAACATGCGCGATCCTTTCAGGCCCTATTCAACGAAATGCATTGGTAGACCGAGGTAATGGCGGCCCAGGCTGTGGTAAATCGCTATTAAACATAGCGCTCGGCGAGCCTGCGGCGTGGGCAGGTCGCGGATTATAGCGAAGACTGCGCCCGTGCACACCCGCTGTCTGGCGGGGGAGTCTTTCGTGCGGCGCGGGTGTGTGCCAAACTCAGCGCCTTTCGGGCTTGTCTATCAGGATTTATGCTCCCCTTGTCACCCAGTTTGCTACCCAGCCTCGCCGCCGCCCTCTTGTATGCCGCTGCGACCCTCTATCAGGGCTCTCGTCTGGCCCAAGGCGCCAAAGCGGACAAACGTCTGCTGACAGGCCTTGGCGTCCTCGCCCTGCTGGCTCATGCCGCCAGTCTGTTTACGCACCTGATGACCCCGGTCGGCCTGGGCCTGGATTTTTTCAGCGCCGCCAGCCTGATCGCCGCCGCCGTGATCGCACTGACGCTGCTGGCGTGCTACCGGATTCCGGTCGAGAACCTGCTCGTGCTGCTGTTCCCCCTGGGCGTGCTCACGGTGCTGCTGGCGCAATTCGCCCCCACCGGCACCGTACAGGTGATCGATGAAGAGCCGGGCATCCTCGCGCACATCCTGTTGTCGATCCTCGCCTACGGCATGTTCACCATCGCGGTGTTCCAATCGCTGCTGGTACTGCTGCAAGACCACCAGCTCAAGCACAAGCACCCGTCCGGCCTGATCAAGAACTTCCCGCCGCTGCAAACCATGGAAAGCCTGTTGTTCGGGTTCCTGTGGGCCGGCTGGACATTGTTGTCGCTGTCGCTGATCTCCGGCTGGCTGTTCGTCGAGAACCTGTTCGCCCAGCACCTGGTGCACAAGACCTTGCTCGCCTGCCTGGCCTGGATCGTGTTCAGCGTGTTGCTGTGGGGTCGCAACCGCCTCGGCTGGCGCGGGCACAAAGCCATCCGCTGGACCCTGGCCGGTTTCTGCCTGCTGATGCTGGCCTATTTCGGCAGCAAGCTGGTTCGCGAATACATCCTGCATATCTGACGAGCGGCGATCATGGACAACTTGCCCCTTGGGCCGATGCTCGCCGTAATTGCCCTGCTGCTTTTATGGGCGGCGCTGTTTACCGCCATCGAAGCCGCGCAACAACACCTGCTGGCCCTGCGCCCCGGCACACGCCAGGGTGACAAGGCTGCCGCACGCCTGAGTTTCCCGCGCGACAGCCTGATCCTGTGCAACAGCCTGAGCCGCGCAGCCGTGGTCATCCTCTGCACACTGCTGGCGATCCATGCCTGGGCGCAGAACGGGCCATGGCTCGGCGGGTTGATCGCCTGCGCATTGCTGCTGATCCTCGCCGACTACCTGCCCCGCGCCCTGGCTACCCGCTATCCGCACGCCATACTGGGTTTCGGCAATGCGCTGCTGGGCGTGCCGCTGAAAATCCTGTATCCCGTGGCCTGGCTGCTCAATGGCATCAGCCTGATGCTGCTGCGCCCGTTCGCGCGCAAGGCCGGCGTGGTGAGAAACAGCGACGAGCCTTCGTCCGACCACCACGACGAACCGCACCCTGATGCCGATGAAGAGCCTATGCCCGGCATGCCTGGCATCCATGCCCTGGACAACATCACCGTCAATGACATCCTGGTGCCGCGCAGCGAAGTGGACGGCATCAACCTGGATGACACGATCGAGGACATCATCGAGCAACTGCGCACTTCCCAGCGCACGCGGTTGCCGGTGTTCCACAGCGACATCAACCAGGTCGAAGCGGTGCTCAACACACGGCAGATCCAGCACCTGCTGGCCGACGCCAGCCTGACCAAGGAAGCGCTGCTGGCCGCCTGCCACGAACCCTACTTCGTGCCGGAAAGCACGCCGTTGCAGCTGCAACTGCTGAATTTCCACAAGCAACAGCGCCGCCTGGGCATGGTGGTGGATGAGTACGGCGAAGTGCTGGGCATCGTCACCCTGGAAGACATCCTGGAAGAAATCGTCGGCGAATTCGAAAGTGATCAGACTGTGGATAACCCCCACATCGAAGCCCAGCCGGACGGCCGCTACATCATCGACGGCGCGGCTTCGATCCGCGAACTGAACAAAAGCCTGGGCTGGCACCTGCCCAGCGACGGCCCCAAGACCCTCAACGGCCTGGTCACCGAGGCGCTGGAGACCATTCCGGACTGCGCGGTATGCCTGAAGATTGGCCGCTATCGCCTGGAAATCCTCGAGACCGAGGACAACCGGGTAAGCAAGGTGCTGATCTGGCATACCAGCCATGTGCCTGTAGCCGCATAATCCCGACAAACTAAAATCCAATGTGGGAGGGGGCTTGCCCCCGATAGCAGAGTGTCAGTTACTGCATCTGGTGACTGATACACCGCTATCGGGGGCAAGCCCCCTCCCACATTTTGATTTGCGGCGCGCCTGTTACTTGTTGTAACTCCAAACCCCTTCCTATAATCCCTGCGGCTTACCCAAGCCGCTCCGCGCACAACCCTGATCCATGGGTGTACGACCAATAATAATCCGCGTCCAAACGCGCAATGACCGTCAGGGATTACCGCCATGAGCACCCCCTATAACGAGGCCACCACCGCTGCCCCGACCAACTCGACGGCTCGCGTGGCGACCGCGAGCATCGTCGGCACCGCCATCGAGTTCTACGACTTCTATATCTACGCCACGGCTGCCGCGCTGGTGATCGGCCCGGTGTTCTTCCCGCAGACGTCCGGCACCGCGCAGATGCTGGCGTCGTTCCTGACCTTCGGCATCGCGTTTATCGCCCGCCCGCTGGGCTCGGCGCTGTTCGGCCACTTTGGCGACCGCATCGGTCGCAAATCGACGCTGGTGGCCTCCCTGCTGCTGATGGGCGTGTGTACCACCCTGATCGGCTTGCTGCCCGGCTACGACAGCATTGGCGCCTGGGCACCGATCCTGTTGTGTGTCTTGCGCTTCGGCCAAGGCTTGGGCCTGGGCGGGGAATGGGGCGGCGCGGCCTTGCTGGCGACCGAGAACGCGCCCAAAGGCAAACGCGCCTGGTTCGGCATGTTCCCGCAACTGGGCCCGTCGATTGGCTTTTTGGCGGCCAATGGTTTGTTCCTGATTTTGGCCATGAGCCTGAACGACGAGCAGTTCCGCAGCTGGGGCTGGCGCATTCCGTTCATCCTCAGCGCGGCGCTGGTGATGGTGGGCCTGTACGCACGCCTCAAGCTGCACGAGACGCCCGTGTTCGCCAACGCCGTGGCCCATGAAAAACCGGTGAAAGTGCCGCTGGTGGAGCTGTTCAGCCAGCACTGGCTGCCGGTATTGCTGGGGGCCGCGTCGATGGTGGTGTGTTATGCGCTGTTCTATATCACCACGGCGTTTTCCCTGAGTTACGGGGTGTCGACCCTCGGCTACAGCCGTGAAACCTTCCTCGGCCTGTTGTGCTTCGCGGTGCTGTTCATGGGCCTGGCGACGCCGTTGGCGGCGCTGGCCAGCGACCGCTACGGGCGCAAACCGGTGCTGATCGTCGGCGCGATCCTGGCGATACTGTCGGGCTTTACCATGGAGCCGCTGCTGACCCACGGTTCGACCTGGGCCGTGGCGTTGTTCCTGGCGCTGGAACTGTTCCTGATGGGCATAACCTTCGCGCCGATGGGTGCGCTGCTGCCGGAACTGTTCCCGACCCGCGTGCGTTATACCGGCGCTTCGGCGGCGTATAACCTGGGTGGGATCGTGGGCGCGTCGGCGGCACCGTTCTTCGCAACCAAGCTGGTGGCGATGGGCGGGCTGAGTTATGTGGGTGGGTATGTGTCGGCGGCAGCGTTGCTGAGCTTGATTGCGGTGCTGTGCCTGAAAGAGACGCGGGATAATGATTTGAACAAGGTCGCCTGAAGCCTGATCGCGATGATCGTTCCCACGCTCTGCGTGGGGAATGCTGCCCTGGACGCTCTGCGTCCGCTTTTAAAGTCGTGACGCGGAGCGTCACAGGATGCATTCCCACGCGGAGCGTGGGAACGATCGGCGTCAGGGGCGGTTTTAGAGTTCTACAACCACAGCCTGAGAAGCCCGGGTCGCCTTGGCCCGAGCAGCCTCAATCGACTCATCTCGCGCCAGCGCCACGCCCATGCGGCGCTGGCCATTGACCTCCGGCTTGCCAAACAGACGCAACGCCGTATCCGGCTCGCTCAACGCGGCGCCCAGGTTGGCGAATGCGGTCTGGGTCGACTGCCCTTCCACCAGGATCACCGCCGAAGCCGAAGGCCCGAACTGGCGGATCAACGGGATCGGCAGGCCGAGGATGGCGCGGGCGTGCAGGGCAAATTGCGACAGGTCCTGGGAAATCAGGGTCACAAGGCCCGTGTCATGGGGGCGCGGCGAAACTTCGCTGAACCACACCTGATCACCCTTGATAAACAGTTCCACGCCAAACAGACCCCGGCCGCCCAAGGCCTCGGTCACGGCTTTGGCGACGCGCTCGGACTCGGCCAGCGCAATCGGGCTCATGGCCTGGGGCTGCCAGGATTCCTGGTAGTCGCCCTTCTCCTGACGATGGCCGACCGGCGCGCAGAAGGTGGTGCCGCCGATATGGCGCACGGTCAGCAGGGTGATTTCGTAGTCGAAGTCGATAAAGCCTTCGATGATCACCCGACCTTTACCGGCGCGGCCGCCTTCCTGGGCGTAGTCCCAGGCTTTCTGCACATCGTCCGCGCTGCGCAGCAGGCTCTGGCCCTTGCCCGACGAGCTCATCACCGGCTTGACCACACACGGGAAACCCAGGTCCTGCACGGCCTTGCTATAGTCTTCGAAGGTGTCGGCGAAGTGGTATGGGGAGGTCGGCAAGTCCAGCTCTTCGGCGGCCAGGCGACGGATGCCTTCACGGTTCATGGTCAGCGAGGTGGCGCGCGCGGTCGGGATCACGGTGAAGCCTTCGGCTTCCAGCTCGACCAGGGTAGCGGTGGCGATGGCTTCGATTTCCGGCACGATGAAGTGCGGCTTCTCCGCCTCGATGACGGCACGCAAGGCGGCGCCGTCGAGCATGTTGATCACATGGCTACGGTGCGCCACCTGCATGGCGGGCGCGTTGGCGTAGCGATCCACGGCAATCACTTCAACGCCCAGGCGTTGCAGCTCGATTACCACTTCCTTGCCCAGCTCACCGCAGCCACACAGCAAAACGCGGGTCGCGGTTGGCGACAATGGAGTTCCGATTCGGGTCATCTCAGGTCCTCAGGGGAGCGGATCATGGGGGAGAAAGGCCGGCATTTTACATGAACTGTAGAGATTGGCCTCAGTTAGCAACGGCGCGCCGGCGCATGCGCCAGGCCATGACCAGCCACACCACGGTCACCCCGGCGAATTTCGACACCAGCGCGGTGCCCGCCACCGCCGGCGTCAGCGCGCCGATCAGGCCGAAGAAGATAAAGGTATCCAGGGGAATGCTCAGCGCCGAACTGATCCACAGGCGATCGTGCAACGGGCGCCGGGTGATGCTGAACACCAGCCAGTCGATGCACTCGGACACCGCGAACGCCGTGGCGCTGGCCAGGGCGATGGACGGGTCCGACGTGATATACGACAACACCAGCGCCGCCAGCATGGCGATGATCGCACCGTGGCCGAAGCGGGTTTGCACCATGTCGCGCAGAATGAAGACCAGGCCACCCCAGGCGGACCAGATCACGTCCAGGTGCGGGGCGGTGGAAAAGGCGAAGTTGATCAGCACGACGCTGCTGATGTAGGCGATCAGGAAGAGCATGGGGCGAAAACCTGTAGGAGCGAGCTTGCTCGCGAAAAACGTTAACGATGACGCGGGGAATCTGACTATACGCGGTGTTCTTGGGTTTTTCGCGAGCAAGCTCGCTCCTACAGGGGGGGCAGCAGTCAGGCGCCGGATTTACCAGAAACCATAAACACTAACCCACTCGCCACCGCCCGCTCATGGCACAACCCCAACACCAGCCGGCGTTCGGCATTGTCCATGCGGCTCCAACGCGTAATCTCGTCCACGGTACGCTGGCAACCAGTACAGATATCGTCATCATCCAGTGCGCAAATACTCACACAAGGCGAAGCGACAGGCCGTTCAACCGTACTCATTGTTCCTGCTCGACCAGATCACGCGCATACCGCTGCGCGTTATGCACATAGTGCGCGGCGCTGGCTTCGAGCATGCGTTTCTGCGCTTCGGTCAGCTCACGCACCACCTTGCCGGGCGACCCCATCACCAGCGAGCCATCGGGAATTTCCTTGCCTTCGCCGATCAGCGAATTGGCGCCGATGATGCAGTGCTTGCCAATCTTCGCGCCATTGAGGATCACCGCGTTGATGCCGATCAGGCTGTAATCATCGACGGTGCAGCCGTGCAGCATGGCGTTGTGGCCGATGGTCACGCCGGTGCCGAGAGTCAGCGGGTAGCCCATGTCGGTGTGCATCACGCTGCCGTCCTGCACGTTGCTGTTCTTGCCGATCAGGATCAGTTCGTTGTCGCCACGCAATACCGCGTTGAACCAGACGTTGGCGCCCTCCTCCAGCTTGACCTTGCCCACCAGCGTGGCATTGGGTGCTACCCAACTGTTGGGATGCGTCTCGACGCGGGCATCGCCCAGGCGGTATTTCATGGTTGTTCCTCACGGCTCGCCATTCAAACGATGGCTCAGATATTGATGAAGCTCTTGGGTGGCTGATGCAGGCTGATCTTGGCGTCGTCGTAGAGCAGGTTGATCAGCTCGACGATCATGATTGCCGTCAGGCCCCAGATCTTGTATTCGCCGAATCTGTAGCTTGGCACATACCAACTGCGACCCTGATAGTCGATGCGGTGGGTGTGCTCGCGTGGGTCCTGGCGGAAAAAATCCAGGGGCACGCTGAAGACAGCGGCAATTTCGGCGTCGTTGGCCAGGTACTCGACGTAATCAGGGACCACGCCCACATAGGGCGTTACACGGATACCGTGCAGGGAGATCAACGGGCTCAATGGGCCAATGACCTCGACCAGACCCGGCGGCAGGCCGATTTCTTCTTCGGCTTCGCGCAGGGCGGTAAAGATCAGGTCCGGGTCTTCGGGGTCACGGCGTCCGCCGGGAAAGGCCACTTCGCCGCCATGGGTCGACAGGCCACTGGCGCGCAGGGTCAGGATCAGCTCGGGTTCGTCACTGCGGGTAATCGGCACCAGCACCGCGGCCTCGGGGAAACGCCCGTCGGTCTCCAGCGAGTGGGGGGTGTGATTGCTTACCCGGCGAAGTAGCTCGTCCAGCATGAGTCATCTCGGTCTGTTGGCTACCTTGCATCATGCACCAAAGCGCGCAGGCGCCCAACCCCAAAACCACCGGGGTGTCGCGAAACGACAACTTGCAGGAACGCCTGGCACCAAGCCAAGATGTGCCCACTCTCCAGGAACCCCAGCATGAATTTCTGCAGCCAGTGCGGCAAACCGGTCACCCAACGCATTCCCGAAGGCGACGCGCGCCTGCGCTATGTGTGCGATCACTGCTCGACCATTCATTACCAGAATCCCAATATCGTCGCCGGCACCGTACCGGTATGGGGCGACAAAGTGCTGCTGTGCCGTCGCGCCATCGAGCCGCGCCTGGGTTACTGGACCCTGCCCGCAGGTTTCATGGAAAACGGCGAAACCGTGGAACAGGCCGCCATGCGCGAGACCCTGGAAGAAGCCTGCGCCCGCGTGCGCGACCTGAGCCTCTATACCTTGATCAACGTGCCGCACATCAACCAGGTGCATATTTTCTATCGCGCCGAGCTGGCCGACCTGGACTTTGCCGCAGGCATCGAAAGCCTGGAAGTGAAGCTGTTCGCCGAGGCCGACATCCCTTGGTCCGAGCTGGCTTTCCGCACGGTCGGGCGTACCTTAGAATGCTTCTTCGCTGACCGTGCGCAACAGCTGTTCCCGGTGCGCAGCGAGTCCGTGCCGCCCCAGTCCAAGCCCGCCCAATAACAAGCCGGCCACTCGTCGCCAAAGGGAAATCGTTTCAATGCGTTGGTTGCTTGCTCTGATCTGCCTGTCGTTCGCTGCCCTGTCCTCGGCCTCCACGGTGCAAACCCTCGGCGGCAAACCGGTCGAAAAGGTCCTGGTGCTCAAATCCGCCCACCAGTTGCAACTGATCAACGACGGCAAGCCGCTCAAGACCTATCGCATATCCCTGGGAAAAAACCCGAAAGGTCACAAACTGATCGAGGGCGACCGTCGCACGCCTGAGGGCTTCTACTGGATCGACTGGCGCAAGACCAGCGAACGCTTCAACCTGGCCATGCACATCTCCTACCCCAATATCAGCGACGCCGCCCGCGCGCGCCGCGAAGGGGTGAAACCGGGCAGCATGATCATGATCCACGGCACGCCCGACACCGAAGACTACCCGGAACAGTGGTTCCACACCCTGGACTGGACCGACGGCTGCATCGGCATGCGCAATGTGGACATGCGCGAAGTCTGGAGCCTGGTCAAGGACGGCACCCTGATCGAGATTCGGCCCTGATCTGCGACCGCTCGTAAAATAATTCGAAAATATTTCCTGCCCCAGGCAGCGCCTGACGGTGAATACCAGTTCACCGCGCGCGCTGTGCGTTTGTGCGCGCAACAAAGACCTCTCTAATACCACTTGATACGATGCACCATTAGCACGCCCTGAAACCGGGGTTCGCACCGTTTTGGCAGCATTGACATGGTATTTAAGTGGTATTAATTTCCGGCCATTACCGGGCGACAACATTCCAATAACGCATCGGAAACCTGACAGATGAATCCCATCCTGGCCCTGCGCCCCGACGACAAGCAATCCACGCCGCTGTACCTGCAACTGGCCCGCAGCCTTGAAGCGGCGATCCATGCCGGCCAGTGGAAATCCGAGCAGGCCCTGCCCTCGGAGCGTGCGCTCAGCGAGCAGTTGGGCATCTCGCGGGTGACCGCCCGCAAAGCGCTGGAGGTGTTGCTTGCCCAGGGCCTGATTCGCCGCAGCCAGGGCTCCGGCACCTTTATCACGCCGCGCCTGGAACAACCGTTGTCGCGCTTGTCGGGGTTCAGCGAAATGTTGCGGCTCAAGGGCTTTGTGCCCACGTCCCAATGGCTGGAGCGCGACATCACCCCGCCAACCCACGAAGAGCTGATCCGCCTGTGCCTGTCGCCCACCGACAAAGTGGCGCGCCTCAAGCGTCTGCGCAAAGCCGATGACACGGTGATGGCGATTGAAATGACCACCCTGCCCGCCTCGGTGCTGCCCCAGCCGCAAGCCATCGGCAATTCGCTGTACGAATACCTGGAAGGCATCGGCAAGCCCATCGTGCGCGCCCTGCAGCATATCCAGGCGATCAATGCGTCGGACGAGTTCGCCAGGCTGGTGGGCATCGCCCCCGGCACCGCCATGCTGCTGATGACCCGCGTGGGCTACACCGCCGACAACACGCCGATTGAAATCACCGACACCTACTGCCGCAACGACTACTACGACTTTGTCGCAGAGCTGCGCCGTCATGACTACTCCGCCGAATTGCGAATTTAGAGAACTGCCCATGTCAGAAGACAATATCCTCACGCCCAGCGGCTGGATGCGCGGCCGCCTGGTGCACGAGCACGGCAAGGTGGTCGCCGTTGAAGGCACCCCGTGCGACCCGGCCGACAACGAGCTGCCCTACTTGCTGCCAGGCTTTATCGACCTGCATGTGCATGGCGGCGGCGGTGCGGACATCATGGAAGGGGCGCACGCCTTCGAGACCATCACCCGTACCCACGTGCGGTTCGGCACCACCTCGCTACTGGCCACCACCATGACGGCGCCGGTGGAAGAAATCACCAAAGTGCTCGGTGAGCTCGGCAAGTTCTGTGAACAACGTCCGACGGGCAGCGCCCGGGTCCTGGGCGTGCACCTGGAGGGCCCTTACATCAATCCAGGCAAACTCGGTGCCCAACCCAACTTCGCCCACACCGCCTTGATGGCCGAAGTCGAAGCCTACCTGCGCCTGGCGCCGATCCGGGTGATCACCATCGCCCCGGAAATCGCCGGCCACGACGGCCTGATCCGCGCCCTCAGCGAACGCGGCGTGCGCATGCAGATCGGCCATACCCTGGGCAGCTATGAAGAAGGCGTCGCCGCCCTCGCCGCCGGCGCCACCAGCTTCACCCATTTGTACAACGCCATGAGCCCGCTGCATCACCGCGAGCCGGGCATCGTCGGCGCCGCGCTGGCCCACGCCCAATACGCCGAATTGATCCCGGATTTGCTTCACGTGCACCCCGGCGCCATGCGCGTGGCGCTGCGTTCGATCCCATGCCTGTACTGCGTCACTGACTCCACCGCCGCCGCCGGCATGCCCGATGGCGAATACAAGCTGGGCAGCCACACCGTGACCAAATGCCTGGGCGGCGTACGCCTGGCCGACGGCACCCTGGCCGGCAGCACCCTGACCATGGACCAGGCGCTGCGCAACCTGGTGAAAATCGGCCTGCCCATCAGCGAAGCCTCACAACGCCTGTCGCAATTTCCTGCGGACTACCTGGGCCTGGAAGAACGCGGTCGCCTGCAACCCGGCAGCTTCGCCGACTGCGTGCGCCTGGACCGCTCCCTGACACTCACCGACGTAATGGTCGAAGGAGAAACCATTGACTTCAAAAATGCTTGAAGAGGCCCTGGCCTCCTGCGACGCCGTCGCCGCACAACTGCAACGCCTGGAGCCGCTGCTGGAGGAAGTCGCCGGTCGCCTGCGCCGCCAGCCGCCGCAAGTGGCGATGACCATTGCCCGTGGCAGCTCGGACCATGCCGCCAGCTACTTCGCTTACCTGGCCATGCAGCATGTGGGCATTCCGGTGGCGTCGTTGCCGATGTCGGTGGTGACCCTGTTGCAGGCGCCAATGAAAGTCAGCGGCCAAGTGGCGTTCGGGTTCTCCCAGTCGGGGCAGAGCCCGGATTTGGTCAACAGCCTGCGCCTGTTGCGCAAACGCGGGGCCTTGAGCATTTCGCTGGTGAATGCCGAAGATTCGCCGCTGGAAGCCGCGTGTGAATTCCATGTGCCGCTGTGCGCCGGGCCGGAACTCAGCGTGGCCGCGACCAAGAGCTTTATCGCCACCCTCAGCGCCAGCGCGCAGTTGATCGGCCACTGGAATCAGGAAGCCGATCTGCTGCAAGCCTGCCAGGCGCTGCCCGACGGCCTGCGCGACGCCGCCAGGCAGGATTGGCGCCTGGCAGTCGACGCCCTCAAAGGCAGCCAGCGCTTGATGGTCATCGGCCGTGGCGCCGGTTTCGCCATCGCCCAGGAAGCTGCGCTCAAACTCAAGGAGACCTCGGCGATCCAGGCCGAGGCCTTCAGCAGCGCCGAAGTGCGCCACGGGCCGATGGCCTTGATCGACGAACACTACCCGCTGCTGGTGTTCGCCCCACGCGGCGCTGAACAGGCCGGCCTGCTGAGCCTGGCCGCCGACATGCGTCAACGCGGTGCCCGCGTGCTGTTGGCCGCGCCCGACGATATCGCCGAACGCGACCTGACCCTGAGCCGCGCCGACCACCCGAGCCTGGACCCGATCCTGGCGATCCAGAGTTTCTACGTGATGGCCGCCAGCCTGGCTGAGGCACGGGGCATGGACCCGGACCAGCCGCGCCACCTGAGCAAAGTCACCCGCACCCACTGAAGCGGCGTTTTTCCTGATGAGTACCGTGCCCATGTCCAACAATAATAATCGACTGACCCTCAGCGCCCCCTTGAGTGGGCCGGTGCTGGCCCTGAACGGCGTCCCCGACGAAGTGTTCGCCAGCGGCGCCATGGGCGACGGTATCGCTATCGACCCGTTGAACGACTGTCTGCAGGCACCCTGTGACGGCGTGATCATCCATGTCGCCCGCACTGGGCACGCCCTGACCATCCGTGCCGATAACGGTGCCGAGGTATTGATGCATGTGGGCATCGACACCGTGGAACTCAATGGCGAAGGCTTTGCCTTGCTGGTCAAGGAAGGCGCACGGGTGAGCCAGGGCCAGGCACTGGTGCGGTTTGACCTGGACCGTATTGCGCGTCAGTGCAAGAGCCTGGTGAGCCTGATCATCCTGACCAACAGTGATCGCTTTGAGCTGACGCCGGTGCCGCTGAAGACGGTCAAGGTCGGTGAGCCGTTGATGCACATTGCCGCGCGCTCCACCGCCACCGTTCAAGCAGCGGTGGATAACTCCAATTGCGAAGCCGGCTCCGAAGCCAGCGCCAGCGTACGCATCACCCACCGGGGCGGCTTGCATGCCCGCCCCGCCGCCTTGATCCGCAAGACGGCCCAGGGTTTCAGCAGCCAGTCGCACCTGCATTTTGCTGACAAGTCGGCGTCGTGCGACAGCCTGATTGGCTTGATGGGCCTGGGCATTGGCGAAGGCGACGAAGTGCGCGTGAGTTGCCGTGGCAAAGACGCCGAGGCCGCCTTGCAAGGGTTGCTCGCGGCATTGTCGGTAGCGGTCAGCGAAGCCCATCACGCCCCCGTGGTCGCTGCTGCGCCCCGTCGTGCCAGTGTAGAAACCGATGTGCTGCAAGGCGTTTGTGCAGCCCCCGGCCTGGTGTGCGGTCCGCTGTTCCGCCTGACCGGCATCGAGCTGCCGCAAGACACCGGCAACCATTCGGCCGCCGAACAACAACAGCGCCTCGACACGGCACTGGAGCAGGTGCGCGATGAAATCCACAGCACCCTCGAGCATGCCCGCCAACGCAAGAACGTCGAGGAAGAAGACATCTTCGCCGCCCACCTCGCGCTGCTCGAAGACCCGGCGCTGCTGGAAGCGGCCAGCGCCGCCATCGCCCACGGCAGCGCCGCCACCCATGCCTGGCGCGATGCGATCCAGGCCCAGTGCGCGGTGCTGCTGGCACTGGGCAAGCCGTTGTTTGCCGAGCGCGCCAACGACCTGCGCGACCTGCAGCAACGCGTATTGCGTGCCTTGCTGGGCGAGGCCTGGCACTTCGAACTGCCCGCCGGGTCGATCGTCAGTGCCCACGAACTGACCCCGTCGGATTTGCTGCAGTTGAGTGAGCAGCAGGCCGTGGGTATCTGCATGGCCGAAGGCGGCGCCACGTCACACGTCGCCATTCTTGCGCGGGGTAAAGGCTTGCCCTGCGTGGTCGCGTTGGGTGCCGAGGTGCTGGATGTGCCCCAGGGCCAGCGTGTGGTGCTGGACGCCGTCAATGGCCGACTGGAACTGGCCCCCACAGACGCGCGCCATGCTGAAGTGCAGCAGATTCGCGACGCGCAAAAACTGCGTTGCCAGCAGCAGCAAGCCCAGGCGCAACAACCGGCACGCACCATCGATGGCGTGAGCATTGAAATCGCCGCCAACGTCGCCTCCAGCAGCGAGGCGCGGCTGGCGTTTGAAAACGGCGCCGATGGCGTCGGCCTGTTGCGCACCGAATTTCTGTTCGTCGACCGCCGCACCGCGCCGGATGAACAGGAACAGCGCCAGGCCTATCAGGCCGTGCTGGATGCCATGGGCGACAAATCCGTGATCATTCGCACCATCGACGTGGGCGGCGACAAGCAGCTCGACTACCTGCCGCTGCCTGTCGAAGCCAACCCGGTGTTGGGTCTGCGCGGCATTCGCCTGGCCCAGGTGCGCCCGGAACTGCTCGACCAGCAACTGCGTGCCCTGTTGCAAGTCTCGCCGCTGGCGCGTTGCCGCATCCTGTTGCCGATGGTCAGCGAGGTGGACGAACTGCTGCAGATCCGCCAGCGCCTGGATGAGTTGTGCGTCGAGCTGAAACTGACGCAGCGCCCCGAACTGGGGGTGATGATCGAAGTGCCCGCCGCCGCGCTGATGGCCGAGCAATTGGCCGAACACGCAGACTTTTTGTCCATCGGCACCAATGACCTGTCCCAGTACACCCTGGCCATGGATCGCGACCACGCAGGCTTGGCCGCCCGCGTCGATGCGCTGCACCCGGCCTTGCTGCGGCTGATCGCCCAGACCTGTGCCGGTGCG
>NZ_CVTO01000106.1:24356-64880 GCF_900004715.1 Pseudomonas sp. 24 E 13 | reverse complement strand
CCCCGCCAGCACAAACCGCTCGCTGGCCTGCAACGGCACGCTGAACAGCGCATGCAGCATCAGGCCCGGTACACACCACGCCACGATCTGCAGGTTGCTGGCGGCCAGGTTCGTGGCGCCGGCGGCCAGCCCAGGGCCGAGCACCTGCACCAGCCAGGGCGCCAACAACATCAGCAACAGGCTGGTGAGCAGGGCGATCAGCATCAATGCCGGGAACAGCACCGCCAGCCAGTCCAGGCGTTCGCTGTCCCGGCGTTGCAGATACAGCGGCAACGCGGCGGCACTCAATACGCCACCGGCCAGCGACATGCGCAGCGCCTCGGGCAGGAACAAGGCGATCAGGAACGCATCACTGCGCTCGCCCGCGCCCCAGGCAGCCACCAGCAACCACTCGCGCGCAAACCCCAGGCACAGACCCAACAGGGTCGCCACGGTCAGCCATACGGCGGAGCCGAGCATCAGGGCCGCGCGCCATCAAGCATCGGCTTTTGATACAGCACCGCCTTGACCTGGGGCAGGCGCGCCGGGAACAAGCGGCGCGCCTCCAGCACGTTAATCCCCACCATCAGCCAGAACAGCGCCACCATCACCACGGCAAAGCTGAAGTAGTGGTCAAACAAACCGCTGACCAGCGCCGACAGAATCCCGGCCGTGCTGCCCAGCCACAGCGCATTGTCCTTGGTCAGGCGGATCGGGCCTTTTTCCGGCCGGGCCTCACGCCACCAGCGCACGGTGACCGCGATAAACAACAGCATGCCGACCACGCCGGTCTTGTAGATGAAGTTCAGCCACAGGTTGGAGATGCCCAGCAAGTGCGTGTCCGGTACCGGCGGGTCGACTTTGAAACCGATGCCGAACGGGTACGCCGCCACGGCCTGCGGGAACATGCGGTACTCGTCGAAGCGCACTTCGGTACTGGCGTTGCTCGACGAGAAAATCGTCGCCAGGCGCTCCTGCAACGGCGGATACGCCATGACCAGCGCCACGGTCAGTGCCGCGCCGATCATCAGCAAGCGTCCGGTGTAGGGCACGCGCCGGCCGGCCAGCCATATCAGCACCAGCGCCAGGCTGACCATCGCCCCCCGGCTGCTGGCCAGCAGCAGCGCCGCCGCCCCCAGGCACGCCACGGCCAGGCCCAGCGCGCGTTTCCAACCCTGTTCGGTCATGCCGAAGCAGAAGGCCAGGGGCAGCAGCAGCGCCATGATCCCGCCGATGGCATTCGGGTGCATCCACGGCGAGCCCATGCGCGACGACATGGCTTCCAGGCCGAATTTCAACATGTCGAAGTTGCCGTAATTGAGCAGCGCCAGGATCGGCGCAATCCCCGCCCCGGAGCGCGTGCGCACGAACACCGCGATCGACATCACCAGCATCGCCAGGGTGCCCAGCAGCAGGGCGATCACCAGGCTTTCGCGGCGCTTGTAGTCCACCAGCAACTTGGCCGTGAGAAACACCCCCGACAGATTCAGCAACCAGCGCAGCCAGTTGGCCACGCCGCTGCTTTCGGCATGGATGCTGACCTGGCCGACAATGAACGGGAACACGCTGAACAGCATCAGCCACAACAGCGCCTGGTCGGTGGGGCGGCGGGCCAGGCGCGGCGCATCCGGCAGGCGTGACAGAAAACTGTGCCACAGCACCGCGCCCCAGGTCAGCGCAAGAATCGCTTCGCACACCGTACTGCGGATGCCCAGGTTAAGCGTGGAGTAGGGCATGAAGGTCGCCACCAGGGCGAACAGCAACAAGCCCCAGAAGGGAAAGCGCAGGATGGTCACGGCCGCCGCCAGGCCAATCACGGCGAGAAACGCCTTGGCCGGTGACAGCTCCAGGGCGATTACGCCAAACAGCACGCCGAGGAGGATGGCGACGAGGCTTGCCAGGGAGAGTCTCATTTCAGTTCCTCGATCAGTTCGGCCAGGCGCTGACGATAGGCGTGTTGATTGAAACGTGCGGCCCATTGGCGATGGTCTTCGGGTGTGCCTTCATCACCGCGCTCACCCAGGCTCAGCATCAGTTGCACCAGGGCAGGGCCGTCGGTGGGCGAAAAGCGCGGTGCCGCCGGCGGGGTGATTTCGTCGAGCGAGGTGCCGCTGGCCACGGCCACGGGGGTGCCGACGCTCAGCGCTTCAATCACCGGTAAACCGAAACCCTCGGCGTAGGACGGTTGCCACACACGTGACGCCTGGCGGTACAGCCCGTGCAGCTCGGCATCAGAGACGCCACTCAGCGCATGAATGCCCGCCAGCGTGCGTTGGGCTTCGGGCAAATGCTCCAGGCTGCCCACCAGCACCAGTTCCGGCACGTTGACGGACAGGCGCCGCGCCTGTTGCCAGGCGTCCACCAGGAACGGCACGTTCTTGCGCAATTCACGGGTGCCCACCAGCAGCCAGAAGCCCTTGGGCAATGGGCGCGCCGACAGGTCCGCCGCCGGTTCGTTGAAACCGTTCACCTGATTGGGCAGCACGCGAATCTTGCCCGCCGCCTGGGGAAACAACCGCGCAGTTTCGTCGGCGCTGTACTGGGAGGGTGTCCACACCCGGTCGGCGCTACGCACGGCATAGGCAATCGACAGGCGATCGGTGGTCTTGTACACCAATGCCTTCAGGCGATTGGCGTGGTAGTTGTCCAGGGTGATCTGGAACAGGTCGTGCAGCAGCACCACGGTTCGCAATCCCTTGGGCCTGGGCGGCAACGGCAGGCCCATATTGAAGGTGCTGATGTACAGGTCGATGTGCTGTTCGCGCAGGGCGCGGGGTAAAAAACCGGCTTCGAAGCGCAGGCGATTGTGCGGCTGGTGCATCGCCGTTTTCGCGCAGCCCCAGGCCGGGCAGTGCGCCTGCAACCGCGTTTCATCGCCCAGGGGCGCCACGGTAAAGCGCTCCAGTTCCAGGTCCGGCACGCTGCGCAGGGCGCTTTCCAGCGCATACACCTGGCGGCTGATGCCCGATTGCGGGGAGGTGCCGACGGTGCGGTAATCCAGGCCTACACGCATGCGGGCTCCTTTTGATTGAGCGGCGACAGGGTGGCGTACACCTGCTCCAGTTGGCTGGCGGCAACGCTCCAGTCGTGGGCCCGTCGCACATAGGCGCGGCCGGCTTCACCCATGGGCGCGGCGGTTTCGGGCGACTGCAATAGGCGCACCACGGCGTCCGCCAGGCCGGCGGCGGTTTGCCCGCCGAGGTAATCCAGGCCGTCCACCAGGTCCAGGCCCGACACCCCCTGTTCGGTGCTGGCCAGGGGCAGGCCGGCTGCCAGCGCTTCGAGCACCTTGAGCTTGGAACCACCGCCATGGCGCAACGGCGCGAGAAACACCGAACAGGTCGATTGCAGGCTCAACAGGTTTGGCACAAAGCCTTGCCATTCGATGCGCGGGTCCTGCCAGCGTTCGCGCCAACTGGCGGGCATGCCGAAGCCGCACACACTCATGCGCGCGTCGGGGCAGTGTTCCCAGACTTTGGGCAGGATTTCATCCAGAGCCCATTCGATGGCATCCACATTGGGCGCGTACTCATAGTTGCCCAGGAACAGCACGCGGCGGGTCGACGGGTCAGGGCGGGCAGCGGCGAAGTGATCGCAGTCCACGCCATTGACCACCACCGGCACCGGTTTGCCGGCGATTTTTTCCAGCACCTGCGCATCGCTGTCGGTGACCGCCACTACCTGGGTGGCCTGGCGCATCACGCGACGCTCCCAGCGCGTGTAGCGCCATTGGTCATAGCGAATAAATGGCAGCGCCCAACGTGGCAGGCGGTCGTAGGTGGCCGCGCCAAGGGCCGACTCGACGTTGTGTTCGGTCAGCACGAAGGGTTGGGATTTACGCACCAGCGCATTTTCGTAAGGCTGGAAGGTGTAGCTGTGCTCGACCTGCACCACGTCCCAATGTTCGTTGAGCAGTTGGTTGAACCGGTCCTGCAACGCTCCCGACAGGCCGTTGACGCTGGCCAGCAACGGGTAAGGCGCAAACAGCCCGGCCGCCAGGGTTTTCACGCTGCGCAGCGGGCGGCGCGGCAGGATGATCAATTGCTCGAGAAACGCCTCCAGCACCTGGCGATCGGCCAGCGACACCGGCTGCTTGTCGTGCAGCAGCAAGGTGATTCGGTGCCCACGTGCGGCCAGGCTGCGCAGCAAGTGGAACTGGCGCGTCTTGCCGCCGCTGGTGGCGGGCCAGGGCGAGTAGGGCAGGATCCATAAAATGCGCATGGCGGGCTTCAATCCCATAACAGAATTTGCAGGTTCGACTTGACCGGGACAGTCAACCCGTCGGTGCCGCTCACCGGTGTCTGGGTGCCGCGCAACGGGTCATACAGCGTGGCGCTGGCGAGGTTCGGCAAGTGCGCGTTGCCGCCACCGGCCGACCAGAAAAACCACAACTTGCGCCCATCGGCGCGGGTCCAGCCGATGCTGAACAGGCCGTCGGGCAGTTGGTCGGCGGTGGGCGGGTCGCCGGGGGTCAATTGCGGGCCACTGACGTCGAGGAAATTTTTCAACGCGGTGTAGACCGGCTTGGGCTTGGCGTCGATATCGAGCAAGCCGTAGGCGCGGTCGCGCACGCTGGCGCGCTGATCCAGGTCGTTCAGGGTAAACAGGAAAATCTTGTCGAAATCCAGCGCGCTCATCAGCGCCAGGCGGCGTATCACATAATCGGCCTGGCCCTGTTGGCTGATGATGTCCTGGGCTTCCTTGGGCCCGAGGTAGTTCGACCAGCCCCACTCGGTGCTCCACAGGGTTTTCACGCCGCTGTTCCTCAGCTTCTGGTTGAGCGCGGTGGTCTTGGCCACGAAGTCGAGGTTGGCCGGGTCGTTGCCCTCGGGCAGTTGCGTGTACGGGTGGTAGGACATGACGGTGTTCAGGCTCGGCACGCCGAGGGCATCGAGCGCGTCGAGCATGGTCTGGCCGTTGGGCATTTCGCTGAAAAACGCCATGCCGGCGGCCACCACCGGTTTGTTCGGGGCGACGGCGCGCAGTGCGGCGGCGGTGGTGCGCAGCAGCTGGGCATAACCGTCCGGGTCCGCCGCCGGGCGCCAGAAGCCCAGCAGGTTCGGCTCGTTCCACACCTGCCAGGCGTCGACGCTGGGGTAGCGCTGGGCCAACAGCGCCATGCGCAGCGCAAACACATTCGGGTCTCGCGGCGGGTACTGGTCCTGATACGGCGCACCCGCCGGCGCGGAGGTGATAAACGGCGCCGAGCCGACCAGGTAAAACACCGACTTGAGCTGGTTGTCTTTAAGCTTGGTCACCAACTGGTCCAGGGTCGCCACCTGGTATTGGTCGGCGACGGGTTCCAGCTGGTCCCAATGCAGGTCCAGGCGCACCCATTCCAGGCCCAGGTCCTTGAGGCGGTCGATCTGCAACTGGTAGCGCTCGGGGCTGAACCACAGGAACTGCGCGTTCACGCCGAGGAAGTCCTTCCACACCACCACCTTGTTGCCTTTGAGCACGTGGTTCTCGGCATCGGCCGGGCGCCCCCAGATAAAGGCGGTCAGACCCAGGACGACGACCAGCGCAAGGGTGGCGAAATACGTCCGTTTACGCGCCATACGGGGCTCCCGCAATTGCCTGTTCGAAAAGCTGCTTGAAGTGCTGCGCCGTCAGCGGCCATAAGCGTTCGCGGCCGATGGCCCCGGCGCGTTCGGCCCAGTCCCGGGCCAGGGTCGGTGTACGGGCCAGGCGCAACAACTGCTCGCCCAGCGCGGCCACATCGCCTTCGGGATAGATCGCGCCGTTACCGCTGGCGACTTCCTCGGCAAACGCCCGCGCATCGGAGGTAATCGCTCCACGCCCACACGCGGCGGCCCAGGACAGCGCGCCACTGGTGCCGCGCTGGCGGCCGAGCAGGCCGAGTTTTTTCGATTCGCGATACGGCAGCACCATCACATGGTGGGCCTGGATCGTCTGGGCAATGTCGTCAGCCGGCAGGTTCAGCCGCCAATCGATGACGCCTGCCAGGCCGAGGTCGGCGATCTGGCGGTTCAACTGCTCCAGGTAATTACCGCCCGCGCCAAACGCCATTTCGGCGGCAGTGCCACCGGCCAGGGTCAGGCGCACACGGTCACGCAATTGTGGGGCTTGCTTGAAGACGGCGGCCAGGGCCTGCAACAAGTCTTCAATGCCTTTGCCACGGTAGATAAAGCCGAAATACAGCAGGTGCAGCGTGTCCAGCGGCGGCAGGGCCACGGCTGGAATCAACAGGTTGGCGTGATGGATAACCGCCACCTTACCGGCTGGCAGTTGCATGCGCTGGCTGAGGCAATCGGCGCCCAGGCGCGTCAGGGTGATCAGCCGCGTCAGGCCCCGCGCGACCTGGCGTTCTTCACGCAGGGTCAGCGGGTCTGCCAGCACCACTGCCGCCTGCGGCAACGGGCTGGGCAGGCGCTCCAGCAGGTTGAGCGGGAAGGGCAGGTGCTCGCGCCGCCACACGATGCGCTCGGGGTCATGCACGGTGGCCGTCAGCGGCAGGTCCGGGTAGGCCTTGCGCAACTCGCGCAAGGCCAGGAACTCTCCCAGGCGCCCGCCGCCCAGCTCGGCGTGGACCAGGTCCACGCTGCGCCAGTCGAACGCGGCAACCGCCTGCCTGATCGCCGCGCTCGAGCCTTCCACGCCGCTCAACGGTGTCAGCACCGTCACGCCCAGTTGCTCCAATGCCGTCTTGAAATGGTTCGCATAGTCGGCGATCCCGTTTTTTTCCGGCGGCAAGGGGGCAAGCAGGGCGATGCGCATCAGAACGCCCCCCGGTATTTGCCGATGGTGCGCAGCACCTTGGCTGGCACTTCGAACTTGCGGCGGTTGATGATGATGCCATCGACTTTGCCGAACGCCGTGTTGAGGATCGACAGCGCGTGCTCCACCACCGGCACCGTGCTCTTGCGGGCTTCGACCACCAGCGCGATCAGGTCGGCGCGCAGCAGGTTGACGAAGGCATCGCGGTTGTCCAGCAGCGCCGAGGCGTCCAGCAGCACCACTTCGCCTGGCGCCGCAGGATCAGCGCCGCCGATGCGCACGGTGATGCCGTTTTCCAGGAGCAGTTGACGCAGTTGCTCCACCACGAAGGTCACCCCTTCACCGTGGCGCGCCGAGGTCAGCCCAAGGGTCAGGCCGCGTTCGGCCACGCGGTCCAGCTGCAGCAGGCCGTACAACCGGTAAATGCTCGCATTGAACGCATTGGTGCCTTGCGCGGTGCTGGTGTCCAGCTCCGGCAACGTGGTCCACAGCGGCAGGCCGAACTTGCGTTCCACCAGGCCGCCATCGTGAATGCGCTGGTCGAGCAGGTAGCACAGGTAGACCACCAGCAGGCCGACGACGATGGCGAACGGGATCGCCAGCAACAGCATCAGCAGGGTTTTGGGGAAGATGCGGCCCGGGTTCAGGGTGGCTTCCTCGATCACCGCGATGTTGCTGATCTGGCTGTTATCCAACTCACGGTCGATGCGCGATTTCTCCAGGTTGTCCACGTACAGCGCGTAGTTGCGCTCGGTGGCGCCCAGCTCACGGGACAGGCGCGCCAGTTCCGGTTCAATCTCCAGCGCTTCCTTGCGTTGCGCCTCGAGGTTGACCAGTTGCTTCTGCTGTTGCACCAGCTGGGTACGCAGCGCCAGGTTGTTGCTGGACTCGTCGAGCAGCACACGCTGCAAGTGGATTTCCAGGGTGTTCGGTGCGCGGTTTTCCGAACTTTGCACGGTGTTGCTTTCACTCGCGACCTGGACCCGCATCGCCTGAATCGACGCATCCAGGGCTTTGACCGGCGGCGCGTTATCGGTGTAGGTGCGCATCATGTCGGCTTTTTCCAGCAGCTTCTGGTTGAGCAGACGACGCAAATCCTGCTGCTGCGGGTTCAGCGCAATCTGGCGAACCGTGGTCACTTCCTTGGGTTGGGTCTTGAGCTGGGTGCGCGTGCTCGCAATGGCGCTGTCGGACGAAGCGATCAAGCGCGTGGTGTTGAAGGTTTCACCGCGCAACACGTTGATGCGCTCGGACAAATCCTCCAGGCGATCGGTGATGCTCGCCGCGCCGATGCGGTTCAATTGGGCAAGGATCTGCTCCTTGTAGCTCTTGATCTCGGTGGCGCTGTTGGACACCTGGCCTTCATAGAAGACGTACAGGCTCTTGCGCCCCAGGGCCTGGGTGCGTTCGTTGATGTAGATCTCGACCCAACTCTTGACCACCGCCTGGGCGATTTGCGGGTCGCTCCACTTGAAGCTGATGTCCATCACCGTGGAGCCGGCCGCGTGGCTGACTTCGAAGTTCTTCTCCAGGCCTGCGGCGAGGCGCTCCACCGGCGTGGTCCGTTCAATCACGCCCACGGTTTCCAACACCACGCGCACCCCATCGAACACTGCGCCGATGCCGTTTTTGACGTAGTACTTGGTGCGTTGCCAGACGCCTTCGGGCGGCGGCATTTTGTCGATGACTTCCAGGTAATGCTCGGCCACCGCCCGTACGATCGGGCGCCCGGTGAGCAGGCGTTCCTCATCGACGATCGGGTCGCGCTGGGTGCTGGGCATCACCAGCGCCTGGCGATTGCTGATCTCGATCGGCAGCGTCGAATCACGCCCCGGCTTGACCAGCAGGCGCGCGGTGGATTCGAACTTGGCCGGCAGCAGGAACGCCCCCAGCAGGATGATCACCAGCGCCGCGATGGCCGCCAGCTTGAACTCATGCCGGAAGATGAAGAACAGGCGCAGAAGATCGCGAAAAGAACGGATCTCGATCATGGGATGTCGCTCCTTTAGTTACTGCCGCCGCTGGTTCGGGTGTAGTTGTAGCCAACCCCGATCGACTTGGTGAATGGGATCAGTTGGTTCAGGTAGGTATCCACGCCCTGGATGCGCTCGCCCACATTGGATTTGGGCACGAACACCACGTCACCGCGTTGCAGGGGCACTTGTTTGCGCCCGTTGGGGCCGGTCTTGAGGTATTGGCTGAAGTCCAGGAAGTAGGCGCGATAGACGCCCTGGGTATCTTCGCGCAGCAGCGCGACCATGCTCGCATTGCCCGCCGGGTTCACCCCGCCCGCGCCGATAATGGCTTGCTCCAGGGTGTTGGCCACTGCGATCGACACCGAGGTCGGGTTGTTCACCGCGCCGCCGACAATGATCGAATTGGCCGGCGCCTGGTTGATGTTCACCGTCACCCGCGGCTCGCGATACACCGGCGTGAGCTTGTTGGTCAACTCGTTCGCCACTTCCGTCGGCGTGCGCCGGGCCACCTGGATCGGACCCAGGAACGGGTAGTTGATCTTGCCGTCGCTTTGCACCGTGTACAGCGTCAGCTCGTAGATCGTACTGACGTTGAACGCCGACAGCGTCGGCATTTCCCCGGCATCGCGCACGATACGCAACTGATCGCCGATGCGGATGCGTTCCACCGCAGGCGGCAGTTGGGCAAGCTGGTCGAGCGCGCGCTTGCCGTCCTCGACCGTCTTGTCGTCGGGCGCAACGATGCGCGCGGGCGTATTGCAGGCGGCCAGGGCCATCATGGCCAGGACGAGCAGGGTTCGTTTCATCAAATAGGACTTCCTGTAGGTCATGATGCTCACCTCCAATAACCGGGGAACATGCTGATGCGCCGCTTGAGGGCGAGGGGTAGCCGGCGCTCCTGCTGGCCCAGCCGATAGCCGAGCAATTTGAACGCGCTGCGCACCAGCACTTCGGGTACGCGGTGCCAGGCACCGGCTGCGCGCAATGCCGCGAGTTCAGCCAGTACATAGCGTTTACCTTCACCGCCGGCATCGCCAAAGGCCTGGCGTATCCACGGTTCGCGACCGTAGAACACGCCAATGTCGAAGTAGCGGTGAAACTCGTCCATGAGTCGGTAATCGTGGGAGTGGTACACCTGCGCGGAGGCCGCGTAGCGCACGGTGTAACCTTCGATCAGCAGGCGTGCCGCGACGTAGGCGTCTTCGCTGCCGATCACATCGGCGGGGAAGCCGCCCACGGCCTGCAGGGCGCTGCGCCGGTAGACGGAAAACGAATCGGAGCTGAAACAGGTCTTGATTCCCAGTTCCGGCGCATCGGCCAGGCGCTTGCTGCGGCTTTGGGCCGGGTAATTGAAGTGACGCGACTGCGCGCCCAGCACACCGGCATCCGGATGCGGCAACTGGCGCCCGTAGGCCACGCCGTTGAGCGGGTCCTGCTGCAATTCCGCGAGCAGGTTGGCGAAGGTTTCCGGGGTGGCGGGGATGGCGTCCTGGGTCATCACGATCAGGGCGTCACCGCTGACTTGCTCGCTGGCCCAGCGCCGTGTGCCGCCATGATTGAAGGTGCGCGCGTCGATCACCTCGACCCGCGCACCGTAGTCGCGAAAGCGCGCCACGGTGTCATCGCTGGAGGCGCTGTCGACCACCAGCATGTCGTCCGGCTGCAGGGTTTGCATCTTCAGTGCAGGCAGCAGCCGCGCCAGGTGGCTGGAGGCGT
Source organism: Pseudomonas sp. 24 E 13 (assembly GCF_900004715.1). Lineage (NCBI taxonomy): Bacteria > Pseudomonadati > Pseudomonadota > Gammaproteobacteria > Pseudomonadales > Pseudomonadaceae > Pseudomonas > Pseudomonas sp. 24 E 13. The sequence continues at coordinate 54,471 of NZ_CVTO01000106.1, read as the reverse complement.
TACGGGTCGGGATGATCAACGAAGTGCGCATGTCATTTCTTCACGTCGGCAGGCGCACGCCCGTAGATGTCATCGAACCGCACGATGTCGTCTTCGCCCAGGTACTCGCCGCTCTGCACCTCGATCATCACCAGGTCGATGATGCCGGGGTTGGTCAGGCGGTGTTTGTGCCCGGCCGGTATGTAGGTGGATTCGTTGGCGTTGATCAGGAATTCGCGTTCGCCATTGGTGATCTGCGCCGCGCCGCTGACCACCACCCAGTGCTCGCTGCGGTGGTGGTGCATTTGCAGCGACAACGACGCCTGGGGCTTGACCACGATGCGCTTGATCTTGAAGCGGCTGCTTTCCTCCAGCACCGTGTAGGTGCCCCACGGCCGGGTGACGGTGCGGTGCAGGCTGAAGGCCGGATGGTTCTGGCGCTTGAGCTCGGCCACGATGTAGCGCACGTCCTGGCTGCGGTTGGCATCGGCGATCAGCAGGGCGTCGGGGGTGTCGACGATGATCAGGTCACGCACGCCGACCGCACCGAGTACGCGCTTGGGCGAGTCGATGTAGCAGTTGTGCACGTCATGCAGGATCGCTTCGCCATTGACCTGGTTGCCCTGGGCATCGCTGGGGGTGAGCTGGCGCAGGGCTTCCCAGGAACCGATATCGCTCCAGCCGATGTCGCACGGCACCACGGCCACTTGCTGTGACTTCTCCATCAGCGCCACATCGATGGAGATGTCCGGTGCACTGGCGAAGGCGTCGCTGTCCAGTTCGCGCTGGCGCGAGGTTTTGTTCTGCAGGTGCTGACTGTGCTCGAGGGCGGCACGTGCGGCGCTCAGCACGTCGGGCGCGTGGGTGTTCAGTTCATCCACCAGGGTGCTGGCCTTGAAGCAGAACATGCCGGCATTCCACAGGTGCTTGCCGCCGTCGAGGTAGGCTTGGGCGGTGGCCAGGTCGGGTTTTTCGACAAAGCGCTTGACCCGGTTGCCCAGGCTCAGCGCTTCGCCTTGTTCGATATAGCCGAAGCCGGTTTCCGGGTGGTCGGGCTGGATGCCGAAGGTCACCAGATAGCCGGCTTCGGCCAGTTCGCGGGCCTGGGTCACCGCCTCGGCGAACGCGCTTTCATCGAGCACCAGGTGGTCGGCGGGCATCACCAGCAGTTGCGCCTCGCCACCGAAATGTTCCTGCACATGCAGCGCCGCCACGGCGATGGCCGCAGCGGTATTGCGCCCGAACGGTTCGAGCAGCAGGTCCAGGGGCAGGTGGGCCTTGTTGACGCTGCGGTAGTCGTCCAGGGTGCGAAACAGCAGGTCGCGGTTGGTCACCGTGAGCACGCTTTCCACACCGGGCAGGCGGGCGGCGCGCTGGAAGGTTTTCTGCAGCAGGCTCTGGCCGTCGCGCATGCGCATGAACGGCTTGGGCATGTTCTGCCGGGACACCGGCCACAAGCGGGTGCCCGAACCACCGGAAATGATGCAGGGAATCAATCCGTTGAGTGTATTCATCAATAGACTTCCTTGGTGGAAAGGACGGCCGGGACCGTCATGAAAACGATGTACAAGTCAAACCACACCGACCATTTGGAGATGTACTCCAGGTCGTACTCGACGCGTTTCTGGATTTTGAACAGGGTATCGGTTTCGCCCCGGTAGCCGTTGATCTGCGCCCAGCCGGTAATGCCCGGCTTGACCCGGTGCCGCGAGCTGTATTCGCTGACCGCCACCTCAAAGGCAACGCCTGCCGCCTTGGTTGCGGTGGCGTGGGGGCGCGGGCCGACCATGGACATGTTGCCCAGCAGTACGTTGAACAATTGCGGCAGCTCGTCGATGCTGGTTTTGCGGATGATGCGCCCGACCCGGGTGATGCGCGGGTCCTGACGGGTGGTCTGGCGCTCGGCGGTAAAGTCGCTTTGGTCGGTGAACATCGAGCGGAACTTGAACACACGGATTTCATTATCGTTGTAGCCGTAGCGGTTCTGGCGAAAAAGAATCGGACCCTTGGAATCGAGCTTGATGGCGATCGCCGTCAGCAGCATCACCGGCGACAGCACCACCAGGGCGACGCTGGCCAGCAGCAAGTCTTCGCAGCGCTTGATAACGGGCGACCAGCCGCGCAGCGGTAACTGCGAAGTATTGAACATCAGGATGCCGCCCACATCGGTAATGCGGCTGTGGCCGTAGCGCAGGGCGGCCATGTCCGGCACCAGCATGACGTTCACCGACATCTGTCGCAGGCGGTTGACCAACCCGTGAATACGCTGCTCGGCGGCCCACGGCAGGCAGATCATCACTTGGTTGACTTGCTCGGCGCGGATCAGCTTTTCCAGGTCGCGGGTATTGCCCAGCAAAGGCAGACTGCTGAGTTCCTTGGGAATGCGTTCGGTGCGGTCGTCGATAAAGCCGATCAGGCCGGAGCGGATATCGCCATTGCGTTGCAGGTGGTCGGCGACATGTATGGCGGTATCGGTGAAGCCCAGAATCACCGTGCGCTGCAGGAATTTGCCCTTGCGCATCAGGCTGCGGTACAGGCGCAGCATCAGCAGACGCTCCAGGCAGAACAGCGCGAGGCTGGCGAAATACCAGGCCACCAGGTTGCGTGGGGTCAACTGTGGGAAGAATTGCAGGATCTGGTACATGAACAGCAGGATGCAGAACGCCGCCGACCATGCCACGATTTTCGCGCGCAGGCGCAAGCGGTTGCTGAACAGCTCTTCGGAATAGATCCCCAAGGCCTGGAACAGAATGATCGTCAACACCGCGAAAAACAGCAACAGCCCGAGGAAGTGCGAGCGCATCTCGGGGTCCATCGGGTCGAGGACAAACGCCAGGAACAACGGTGGAAAAATGGCGCTCAGTCCGTGGCCCAACTTGACAAAAACAATAAAAAACTCAACGAACCCGGCCCGGGTCAGGAACAAGCTGACGACAGATGACTTCTCGCGCATACCAACATCCCTCATTGCATACCAGGTTCTTTGCGCGACTGATGGACCCAGTCGCCCGCGAGTTACATCTGGTTAAAACACAACCGTTCATTCACGTGGAGGCATCCAAATGAATGTAATTTGGCGGAGGAAGTGGCTGAAAGAGTTTCTATTCTGGCGCAGTCAATAAATTGACCATAAGGCGAGGATGGTATTTTATGCATCCTGATTGGTCCTTTGTATGACATTACTTTGACGTTCCTTGTGCTTAGTATTCGGGATAGCACTGTGATTTTGAGTGTAGGAACAAATGTCAGAATTTTCCTGTCCGTCAGGAAAGCTTTTTTTTGACGGGAGGGGGAAATGGGGACGCCGAGGGGCGGCTGCATCAGGCAGTCACCCTCGGAGAAAGGGAGGAGTCAGAAGGTGCCTTGAATGCAGTGAGCATTTCACCCACCGCCGAATCCAGGCATTGGAATGCGGACCCTGTGGGAGGGGGCTTGCCCCCGATGACGGAGTGTCAGCAGTGGATGTATCAACTGACCCACCGCCATCGGGGGCAAGCCCCCTCCCACATTTAACGGTGTTGCCTGCCCCACTATCGAACGCCGTCAGCCATGCATCTCAGCCACCGCCGCCGAATCCAGGCACTGAAACGCGGACACTGTGGGAGGGGGCTTGCCCCCGATGACGGAGTGTCAGCAGTGGATGTCTCAGCTGACCCACCGCCATTGGGGGCAAGCCCCCTCCCACATTTCACGGCGCTGCCGTCGCCACCATTGAGCGCCGTCAGCCATGCATCTCAACCACCGCCGCCGAATCCAGGCATTGGAATGCGGACACTGTGGGAGGGGGCTTGCCCCCGATGACTGAGTGTCAGCAGTGGATGTATCAACTGACCCACCACCATCGGGGGCAAGCCCCCTCCCACATTTCACGGCGCTGCCGTCGCCACCATTGAGCGCCGTCAGCCATGCATCTCAACCACCGCCGCCGAATCCAGGCATTGAAACGCGGACACTGTGGGAGGGGGCTTGCCCCCGATGACGGGGTGTCAGCAGCGGATGTCTCAGCTGACCCACCGCCCGGGGGCAAGCCCTCTCTCACATTGGGTCCTTCATGGGCCAGTGGGAACTCAGCTGCCAGCTCAACCCAGGCGCGCGGCCGCCCGCGCGACAATCTCTGCACGCACTCTGCGCGATTCTGCCGTGCGCTTGTTGGCTTCTTCCAGTACGTGCGTGGGCGCTGTATCCGGGCGGCCCGAGTCGAACGGTGGGGCCGGTGCGTATTCGATTTGCAATTGCACCAGTTGCGCCGCCGCTTCGCTGTACAACTCCGCCGCCAGGGTCAGCGCAAAGTCGATGCCGGCGGTGATTCCGCCCCCGGTAAACAGGTTGCCGTCACGCACCACGCGCGCTTGCACGGGGATGGCGCCCAGTGGCGCAAGCAGGTCGTGGTAGGCCCAGTGGGTGGTGGCCTTGCGGCCGCGCAGCAAACCCGCCGCGCCCAGTACCAGCGAGCCGGTGCACACCGAGGTTATATAGCGCACGGTTTGTGCCTGGGCCTTGAGGAAGTCCAGGGTGCCTGGGTCTTCCATCAGTGCGCCCACACCCGAGCCGCCGGGCACGCACAGTACGTCGAGTTTCGGGCAGTCGGCGTAGGTCATGGTCGGCGTAAACACCAGGCCGGTGCTGGAGGTGACCGGTGCCAGGTCCTGCCACACCAAATGCAGCTTCACGTCCGGCAGTGAGCCGAGCACGTCGTAGGGGCCGGTCAGGTCCAGTTGCTGGATGCCGGGAAATAGCAGAAAGCCGATGTGCAAGGTCATGGATGACGCTCCGATAAAGAGGGTGGACGACTTCACTGTAGAGGCCTAGGCTTTGGCGCACACGCCATTAAGCCCACAGATCTCGCCAAACTATGCCCAGAGTTATTCATGTCCTCGCTTTCGATAATGCCCAGGTACTCGACGTCACCGGGCCTTTGCAGGTGTTTGCGTCGGCCAATGACCTGGCCCGCCAGCGCGGTCTGCCGTTGCCCTATGCGGTAAATGTGATCGCTGACCAGGCCAAACCGGTGGTGACGTCTGCGGGCCTGGCGCTGTTGGCCGATCCGCTGCCCGCCGTCGATCAGGCGTGCGACACGCTGGTGATCGCCGGCGGCTGGGGCGTGTACGGCGCCGCCGAAGACCCGGCGCTGGTGCACTGGGTGCGGGAAAAGTCGCGGCACACCCGGCGCATGGCCTCGGTCTGCACCGGCGCTTTTCTGCTGGCCGCCAGTGGCTTGCTCGACGGTTGCCGCGTGGCCACTCACTGGACGCGCTGTGAAGAACTGGCGCGCAAGTTTCCCGCGCTGACGGTGGAGTCCAATCCGATTTTTATCCGGCAAGGCGCGCTGTGGACCTCGGCCGGCGTGACCGCCGGTATCGATCTGTGCCTGGCCCTGGTGGAGGAGGACCTGGGGCGCGCGGTCGCCCTGGAAGTGGCGCGGCACCTGGTGGTGTTCCTCAAACGTCCCGGCGGGCAGTCGCAATTCAGCGTGACGTTATCCCTGCAACAGCGCGACAGCCGCTTTGCCGAGTTGCACGCCTGGATCGGCGAAAATCTCACGCTGGATTTGAGTATTTCCACCCTGGCCGCCCAGGCCGGCATGAGCGAGCGCAGCTTTGTGCGCCACTACCGCGCCGAAACCGGCCAGACCCCGGCGCGGGCGGTGGAGCTGCTGCGTGTTGAAAGTGCGCGCCGGCAATTGGCCGACAGCAGCACCTCGATCAAGCGCATCGCCGTGCAGTGCGGGTTCGGCTGTGAAGAGACCCTGCGGCGCAGTTTCCTGCGGGCCCTGTCGGTGACGCCCCAGGCCTACCGCGAGCGATTTTCACCGCTGTAGCAATTCCAGCAGCGCTGCCAGGGTGGCCTGTGGCGCTTCCTGGGGAATATTGTGGCCCACGCCGGGCAACACGTGCCGTCGATAAAAACCGCTGAAATGCTCGATATCGTCGTCCTCTGCCGGTGGCGGCCCCACGCCGTCATCGGCACCGCACAGGGAAATGCTCGGCACCGAAATCGGCGGTTGTTGCGCCAGTGCCTGCTCGATGAACGCCAGCGCCGGGTCGCCCGGCGCGTACTGGAAGCGATGGCGGTAGGAATGGATCACCACCTCGACAAAGTCCGGGTTGTCGAACGATGGCGCGGTCTGCCCGTACAGGCTCGGCCCGCGCGTCCAGGACGGCGACCACAACGACCACAACAGCTCGCACAGTTCCCGCCGGTTGGCGGTCAGACCATCCACGCCGCGCTGGGTGTGAAAGTAATACTGGTACCACAAGCGATGTTCTGTCTCTGGTGCTCGCGGCTTGAGTGACTGGGCGATGTCCTGGATGTTGTAGCCATCGCCGGTCACCAACCCGCGAACCCGAATCGGCCACAGCGCCGCGACGATACACGCGGCCCGCCCGCCCCAGTCATAACCGGCCAGGGTGGCGCAGGGGATGGACAGCGCATCCATGAAGTCCAGCAAGTCCTTGCCCAACGCCGCCTGCTGACCGGAACGCATGACCTGTTCGTTGATAAACCGCGTCGGGCCATAACCGCGCAGGTAGGGCACCAACACGCGGTAACCCTGTTCGGCCAGGCCCGGCGCGATCTCGTCGTAGCCGCGAGGGTCGTAGGGGAAACCGTGCAGCAGGATCACCGGCTCACCGTCGAGCGGGCCGTGGGTTTCATAGGCAACATCGAGCATGGACGTGCGCACGTAGAGCAACGGGGCGAGGGTGGTCATGATCGGCTCCTAAGCAGGGGGAGAATCAGGGTTGCCATACCGTTTTCGCACCACTGAGTTTACGGTCCAGAAACGTCGCCGCACTGATCAGCGCCAAATGGCTCAATGCCTGGGGCGTGTTCCCCAGGTGCCGGGCCTGGCTGTCGAACTCTTCAGCGTAAAGCCCGAGCGGGTTGGCATAGCGCAGCAGTTGCTCGAACTCCAGGTGGGCTTTTTCCACCTGGCCGGCGCGTGCCAGGCATTCGACGTACCAGAACGAACACGCGGCAAACGCGCCTTCAGTGCCTTGCAACCCATCGATCTGGCTGTCGTCGTTGCGGTAACGATAGACCATGCCATCGCGCACCAGGCTTTTCTGGATCGCCTCCAGGGTCGACAGCCAGCGTGGATCGGTGGCGGCAACAAAGCGCACTAGCGGCATCAACAGCATCGAGCCGTCGAGGGCGGTACTGCCGATGTGTTGCACGAAATGCCCACGTTCTTCGTTCCAGAAGTTGCTCCAGATATCGGCATAGATCGCCTGGCGGGTCTGGTCCCAACGCGCGAAGGGTGCCGGTAACGAGCGCTTGGAGGCCAGGCGGATCGCGCGGTCCACGGCCACCCAGCACATCAGGCGCGAGTGCAGGAAGTGATGCTGCTCGCCACGCATTTCCCAGATGCCGACGTCTTGCTGATTCCAGATTTCGCAGACTTGATCGACCACTTCAACGGTGTGCTTCCAGCCTTCGTGGGAGATGGCCTCGCCGTATTTATTGACCAGGTACACCGCGTCCATCAGTTCGCCGTAGATATCCAGTTGCACCTGGTCGAACGCTTCATTGCCCACGCGCACCGGCTGCGCGCCACCATGGCCGCTGAGGTGATCCAGGGTGGTTTCCGGCAACTCCTGGCGGCCATCGATGCCGTACAGGATGTTGATCTTGGTCGGCTGGCCGCAGCAGTCGCTGACCCGCCCCTTGAGCCAACGCATGTAGGCGTTGGCTTCCTCGACAAAACCCAGGCGCATGAACGCGTAGACGGTAAACGAAGCGTCGCGGATCCAGGTATAGCGGTAGTCCCAATTGCGCTCGCCGCCGGGCGTCTCGGGCAGGCCGAAGGTCGCGGCGGCGATGATTGCGCCGTGTTTGCGCGAGGTCAGCAACTTCAGCGCGAGGGCCGAGCGGTTGACCATTTCACGCCAGCGTCCGCGGTAGTTCGATTGACTGATCCAACTGCGCCAGAACTTCAAAGTGCGTTCCAGGTAGAGGTCGGTGCAGGCGTTCGTCACGCGGGGATCGTCCTGGCCGCCGAGGACGAATTCAGCGCTCTCGTCCTGGGCCAGGGTGAAGCTGGCCGTGGCCACATGTTCGTCGAGGGTCAACGGGTGACTGCCCGCCAGCCGCAGTCCGGGCTGACCGTCTGCGTTGAACAACACGCCTTGATCGACCGCCTTGGCGTGGGTCTTGGCGCGGGCATAGTCATGGCGCACGGCGCAGCGCAGATGGAAGGTCGCCGTGCCGCTGACCACCCGCACGCGGCGGATCAATAATGGGAGATCATCGACCTCTTCGGTGACAGCCAGCAAATCGGTGATTTCCACCACCGCCGCATCGCTCAGCCAACGAGTTTGCAGCACATTGGTGTCGGGCAGGTAGATCTGCTCGCGGCGTGCATTGGGCAGGTCAGGGGTGAGCTGGAAGGTGCCGGCTTCAGGGCTGTCGAGCAACGCGCAGAAGATCGACGGGCTGTCGAATTCCGGCCAGCAGAAAAAATCGATACTGCCCCGGTCATTCACCAAGGCTGCGCTGCGCATGTCGCCGATGATGCCGTGGGCATCGATGGCACTTTGTGGTTCGTTCTTCAAATCAACCATTGCCACGAAACTCCGGATAAAGGCTCATGCCGCCATCGATGAACAGCGTGCTGCCGACCACGTAATCGGACGCGTCGCTGGCCAGCCACACCACCGCATTCGCCACATCTTGCACATCGCCGACGCGGCCATAGGGAATCAACTTGAGCAGCTCCTGTTCGGCGGCGCCTTCAGTGGCTGCACGGTTGATCGCCGTGCGAATCGCCCCCGGCGCAATCCCGTTGATGCGAATGCGCTGCTCGCTGACTTCCTGGGCGAGGGTGCGCATCAGCATCTCCACACCGCCCTTGGACGCTGCGTAATTCACGTGCCCGGCCCAGGGAATCACCTGGTGCACCGAGCTCATGTGGATGATCTTGCCGGCGGCGCGGGACACGCCCTCACGCACGCCCTGGCGGTTGAAAATCCGCACGGCGGCGCGCGCGCAGAGAAATTGGCCGGTGAGGTTGACGCCGATCACGGTGTTCCAGTCCTCAAGGCTCATGTCGACCAGGTTGGCGTCTTTTTGCAGGCCGGAGTTGGCGACGAGAATATCCAGATGGCCGAAGGCGTCGAGGGTCTGGGCGAACAGGCGTTCGACGTCGGCTTCTTTCGACACATCGCCAGCAAGAGCAATGGCTCGGCCGCCGTTGGCATTGATCTGCGCCGCCAGCGCCTCGGCCGGTGCCGCCTGGGAATTGTAGTTAAGCACCACGGCTGCTCCGGCTTCGGCCAGCGCCTTGGCGGCGCCTTCACCGATACCGGAACTGGCGCCGGTGACCAGCGCCACTTGTTGCTGCAAGGAAATCTGCATCACCCACCCGCTGTTTAATGAGAGTCCTTTGTGCTGACTGATGCGGGGCAATGGAAGTTCAGCATGCCACTGCGCGGGACGACGGGGAACAACCAATGGAACTGTGATTTCTGACAGTAGACGCCTCTCCATCCTCAGCTGAACACTACGAGTGTTGGATTGCCCTGGGACGGATACCATGGACACAAGGTGGTGGGTAGGGGTGCTGGCAGGCTCTTGTTGCCTGCTGGCGACCGCGCAGGCCAGCGCTGGAAAAGAGGTTTTCATCGATCAACTGCTGGCGCAAATGACGCTGGAAGAGAAAGCTGGCCAACTGAATATCGTCGGTGTCGATGCGGATAAAGCGGCGCCCGAGACACTTGAACTGATCGCCAATGGCTCGGCCAGCGGGCTGGGTGGCATGCCATCCTGGCAGGTGGGCGTGGCGTTGCAGCGCCAGGCGGTGGAGCGCAGCCGCCTGAAGATACCGTTGTTCGTCGTGCAGGACGTCGTGCATGGCCTGCACACGATCTTTCCGGTAAGCCTGGCGCTTGCCGCGAGTTGGGATATGTCGGCGATCGCTACCGTGGGGAAAGTCAGTGCCCGGGAGGCCAGCGCAGCAGGCATCAATCTGACGTTCAGCCCTGCGGTGGACATCGCCCGTGACCCTCGGTGGGGCAGGGTTTCAGAGGGCTATGGCGAAGACCCTTTCCTGGCCTCGCGCATCGCCGAAACCCTGGTGAAAAGCTATCAGGGCACGGATCTTCGCGGCGCCGACAGCGTGATGTCGGTCGTCAAGCATTTCGCCCTCTATGGCGCGGTGGAGGGCGGTCGGGATTACAACAGTGTCGAGATGAGCACGGCCAGCATGTACCAGTATTATTTCGCGCCCTATCGCGCCGCCGTGGAAGCGGGCGCGGGCGGGGTGATGATTGCTTTCAATGCCGTAGGGGGCGTCCCGTCGATGGCCAACCCCTGGCTGATCAAGCAGGTACTGCGTCAAGAGTGGGGGTTTGAAGGCGTGACGCTGGGCGACTGCGCCGCGATTGGCCAATTGGTCGACCACGGAGTGGCGGCCCGGCCGGCGGAGGCTGCAGGGCTGGCTTTGCGCTCCGGTGTTGACATGGCGTTATGCGACAGTACCTACGTCGACGAACTGCCGGCAGCCGTCAGGTCGGGTGCCGTGAAGGTGGAGGACCTGGACGCTTCGGTACGCCGAGTCCTGGAGATGAAATATGCACTGGGCTTATTCGACGATCCGTATCGCAAGTTGCGGCGCGCGCCGCCGGCACCGATCGAATCGCGACTGCAACGTGAGGCCGCCCGCGACATTGCGCGCAAAACCTTCGTGCTATTGAAAAACGCTCGACACACCCTGCCGCTGAGCAAGCACGGCACCCTCGCCGTGGTGGGGCCCCTGGCGAAAAGCCAGCGGGACCTGTTGGGCAGCTATTGCGGTGATTGCGGCGCGCAACGAGTGGTCAGTATCCATGACGGCATAGCCCGCGCCGTGGCAGGCAAGGCAACCCTGCTCTATGCCAGGGGCGCCAATGTCAGCGACGATAGCTGGTTGATCGCCCGCATGCAGCGCTACCATACGCCGTTGAACAGGGATGCGCGGGCACCGGATGCGCTGCTGGAGGAAGCCGTGGCGATTGCCCGTCGGGCTGACGTCACGGTGGCGGTGGTGGGCGAGCCCTGGAGCTTCAATGACGAGGGAAGCAGTCGCGCGCGAATCGACTTGCCCGACAGCCAGAAACAACTGCTCCTGGAGCTGAAAGCCTTGAGCAAGCCCCTGGTGATTGTCCTGGTGAATGGTCGCCCGTTGGACCTCACAACCGAACACCAGCAAGCCGATGCGCTGCTGGAAACCTGGTACAGCGGCACCGAGGGCGGCAATGCCGTGGCTGATGTGTTATTCGGTGACTACAACCCTGCGGGCAAGCTGCCGATGAGCTTTCCTCGCTCCGTCGGCCAGGTCCCGGTGTATTACAACCACTTGAGCACCGGGCGGCCCTACAACCCTGCTGCGCCCTACAAGTACACCACGCAATATATCGACGAAGAGGCGGGGCCGCTCTTTCCCTTTGGTTACGGTTTGAGCTACACCGATTTCAACCTGTCGAATCTGCAGGTGTCGCGCACCGTATTGCCGCGCGGTCAGCCACTGAAAGTCAGCGTTGCGCTGACCAATACCGGTACACGATCGGGTGAAACGGTGGTGCAGTTATACGTGCGCGATGTGGTGGCTTCGGTCAGTCGACCGGTCAAAGAGCTGAAGGGGTTTGAAAAAGTCATGCTCAAGGCGGGTGAGCGAAAAGTCGTTGATTTTTGGCTGAACGAAGAAGCGTTGAAGTTCTATGATGCTCAGTTGCGTCACGTTGCCGAGTCTGGTGAATTTATCGTACAGGTAGGGCTGGACTCCAGAAATGTGATTGAACAGCGTTTTGTCTTGGGTGAGTAAAGCGATCGAACGTTGAATCGCCCCTGATTTCCCAGGCATTCCCTCACAGCGCCGCGTATGCGTCGCCCATTCAGATGGGGAACATTTCGCGGTTCGCTCTTCATCTGTCACGACCTCCTTCCTACCCGCATTCAGAAGTTTTCAACACGTCTAGGAACCCAATGCCATGGCTTTGCCACACAGCAAATGCCTGCTGGTGCAGACCTGCGCCACGGTTTATTGATCGCTGGCACGGCTGCAGCAGCAAGGCACCGCCCTAAATCAGAACTGGAGCACCACATGTCGGTATCCGCATCCAATCAAGCGTACACCCCATCAACGGACAACTTCGCGCAGCCCTCTGCAGGCGCGCAGGCCAGCCCGGCGGCCAAGGCAGCAGGCGCGGCCGGCCCGAGTTTCGAGCCATCGGCGAGTCAGTCCGGCCCGGTTTTCGATAGCGCAACGCAGTCTTCGAAATCCGCCTTCAATCCAGGCCCACCTCCACGGCCCAATCCTACGCTGCCGGACCCTTACTACGGCAAGCAGAGCAACGAGGTACTGGCTCAGGGGCTGTTGAATAAATACAACGCCTTCAAACCCTGGTACGCACCGACCGTTACGCCTGAGCATCTCAATAACCTGGCAGGTCGGCCCCTGACCGGTAACCCGGAGCGCGATTCGAATATCAGGCTGGCCAGGGAGGTGCTCAAGCGCCCGGGCCTGACGCAAGCCCTGGATCGAAATAGCGGAACCGGTGCTTTGGATCAGTCCCTCTCCAAGGACGACATCAGTAAATTCATTCTTTCGTCCAATCCACTGAAGCTTCAGGACGACAAGCAACTTGCCCAGAATGTCTTGAATAACTTCAACGCGTTGAAAGGGCCGTGGTGGAGCGCCGACAGAAACGCCATCGATGTCAATACGTTTGCAAAGTACGCCTCGCGCCCGCTTTATGGTCATGGGCCAACCGACAGCATCACCCAACTGTCGAGGGAAATCATGAATCGTTCGGAACTCAAGGGCTCGATGGACAACGTTTTCGGGTTCCTGCGCGACGGCAAGATCACCCGAGACGATCTGTATCGGCTGCTGCGCTGAGACCTGGCCCCACTGCATTGCATCGGCTGGTGGATGCCCGGCCGCGCTATCGCCTGTCGGCGATGCGGGAACCATTTGCAAGGATTTACCACGAACAGAGCATCCATGGGTCCTGCCCTTGGATGCCTTCGTCTACTGGAACAGGTAATGGCCTATGAATTCGACATCATTTGAACCTCGCCAGTCTCACTCCCAGTACGCTGTTTCAAGCCTGCCTGCTCCGGCAACTTCGGCACCAAGCCCAGGCAAATCTCAGGCAAAGGGGCTCAACCTTACGTCTTCGCCGAAGTTCAGTTTCAAGGCGCCTACGACCGAAGACTTCGACAGGGGCTCGCGAGCCGCGGAGGACGGGCCGGCGCCCCGGTCCGCGTGGTCATTGCTTGAAACGCTGTGGAGCAAATTTTCACGTCGGCCGTGACGGGCCAGCCTGGTCGGTTACAAACGCTCAAGTTTTACCCGGCGCATGCCCTGGGCTGATAGGAACCATTATTTTTAGGTTGCCACACATCCGATGCTTGTCTGGTGCTGACAGTCGACGCGCGTTCGAAGGCTGAGCACTCCAGGTTCAGTTGATGGAATCTAATAGGGTGGGAATGAACATGACGAACGGGATTAATCCAGGCTCTGGAATACCTTTTATACCGAATCAGGAGCCTGCGTCGGCCAGCGGTGGTTACACGCGACTCAGCGTCGTCGACAAGGCGATCGGTACTCAGCAGCCGCTGGCAACGGACTCAGGTTTTTTCTCGAACAGCTTGATGGTCAATGGCGCCAGTCGGCATTTCGACGGGCAAGGCTTGTATGGCGGTATGTCGAATGTGGGAAACCCCTATACCAGCTCGGATGACCACCTGCTGGCGACAGACCTCAATAGTAACTTTCCCATGCTTGATAAGTTCAAGACAGATGGCCATCTGACCCAGAGTGGGCTGCAAAAAATTGCCGGTGAGGATGTGCACAAAAGCAGCGTCTCCGAACGCACCATCATGTTGGCCAGGGAGATACTCAATCGCCCCAGGCTCAACGAAGCGATTCTGGTGGATGGCGGTAAAATCACGCCTGAAAGCTTGGCCAACGCTTCCGAACGGCTCACCGGTAACACCAGCCCCAATACTCAAAGTGCGGACCCGTTCCATAGTAAGTCCAATGCCCAGGTCGTTACCGCATTCAGGGGGATGTTCGACCAGCTGCGGGATAAATCGGAAGATTTCGTCTGGCCCTTCGATAAGCACCGATTTGTAAAAACAGACACGCTTGTTGAAATGAGCAAGGACCCTGACGAACTGGACAGTAAAGGTAATGTTGTGCGAGACCCCGCCAACGGTTTCCCGAAGAAGAAATACAGCGAACAGTTGGTGTATCTCGCCAAAAATATCGTTGAAAGACCCGGCTTGCTGGACTCGCTGGACAGCTATAAGGCCAATGGCTACGAACTCACGGGAAGCCGTAACAATGATGGCTGGCTGAAGAACTACAGCATCGATCGATGGTTGGAAAACGACAAGAAAGAAAAGGGCAACTGAAGGCGCCGCAGAGGCATGAGCGGGTTGCATGAAGCAAGCCGCTCATACCTGTGAGTTTATACCCGCAGTATCCTCCCACTGATTGCCACCGCCACCAGCAACCCACCGATCAGCAGGAAGGCGGTTGCCACGCTGCTGCCATGGGCAATGAACCCGATCACTGCCGGCCCCGCCAGAATGCCTGCGTACCCCAGTGTGGTAATGGCGGGCACGGCAATGTGTTCCGGCATCACGCTCTGCTTGCCGACAGCGGTATAGAGCACCGGGACGATATTGGAGCAGCCGGCGCCCACCAGCGCGTACCCGAGCAGCGCCATTTCCCAGGCAGGGGAGAGCGTTGCCAGGAACACACCCGCCGCTGCCAGCGTGCCGCCGCCCACGATCACTCGGGTAGCGCCCAGGCGCCGCACAATAATGTCACCGGTCAGGCGCCCGGCGGTCATGGTCAGGGCGAATGCCGCGTAGCCCAGGCCGGCATACGCTGGGTCCAGCCCGCGCTCGTCACTCAGGAACACCGCGCTCCAGTCCAGTACCGCGCCTTCGGCCAGGAAGACGATGAAACACAAGCAGCCGATAAACAGCACCACGCCATGGGGAATGGCAAACGCCGGCCCAGAGCTTTCACTGCCGTAGGGCAGCAAATGCGGCGCAGCCTTGAGCAGCGCCACTACCATGATGACGATCACTACCAGGGTTGCCTGCAGCGGCGACAAGCCCAGCCCCAGCAGGCCGGAGACCCCCGCCGCGCCCACGATGCCGCCCAGGCTGAACAAGCCGTGGAAGCCCGACATCATGGTTTTCCCGCTGGCGCGTTCAACAATCACCGCTTGCAGATTGACGGTCGAATCCACGGTACCCAGGCCTGCGCCAAACAGGAACAACCCCGCCATCAACAGCGGAATCGAACTCACGGTGGCCAGCATCGGCAGCGCCAGGCAGATCATGATCGTGCCGGCGGTCAACACGCGCCGGCAGCCAAAGCGCGACGCCAGCACCCCTGCCACGGGCATCGCGAGAATCGACCCCACCCCCAGGCACAACAACAACAGGCCAAGCGTGCCCTCGTTGAGTTGCGCGCGTGCCTTGGCGTACGGCACCAGCGGCGCCCAGGCCGCGATGCCGAAGCCGGCGATGAAAAAAGCGATACGGGTGGACATTTGCTCCAGCCGCCCGGGAACCACGGGGGCGGAAGTGGGGATGGCAGTCATGAATAATCCTTGGTGTTGCGTTTAACGAACGATGTCCGGCGCGACATCCTTGCACATCAGGCCTCGTCGGGCGAGCCGTGTTCCCCGGGGATCGGCGCGCTGAGTGGAGATACGTCCACGCAAAGGCTGTCGACTGTATGCAGGTGAGTGTTCTGTAATACGCTGTTGCCTTCTTTTCAGTTAACCGACGAGCAGATCGATGAGATTTCTCAGGCCGTTTTCAGCGTGACGCGTTTCTATGATGCGCGCGGCAATATCTATGGGGTTGTCAGCCCGGAGTACTTGCGTCGCCGGGGTGTGGAACTGCCAGACAGCGCCGACCTCGCCGCGAAGGCGCGACAGGCCTGGACCGTGTCGGCCATCGCTGCCGAATGTGGGTGGGGTGCGGTTTCACCGGCAGCCGATGCCAAGGCCCATCGCTGCGATGGGTTGCTGGTGGGACCCTTTCAGGCAGCGCCGCCCTTTGATGTGCTGATCGTCAATACCGACGGCAGCCTCGCCGAGCGCAGCGGCAACGGGTTAACCATCTTTGCCCAGGCATTGACCGATCAGGGCCTTATGTCCGAGGGTTGCCAGTTGAGGGTGCATCACGATAAGGCGGATGCCGCGTCACCGGTGGTCACTCAGGTGGAGCCTGCGGTTTACAAGCAGGTCAGGGGATTCTGGCTGGCCTTGGGACAGCCGGCTTTCGGCCCGTCGGCCGTCAGCGCCGAGGAGGTTCAGAGCGTTGTCGCGCAGCAGGACGGGTTCAGTCACGTTGTCGCGCTGTCGGCGATAGATCCGCAATGGACACGCAGCCAGTTTGTGCGAATAGGCAATCCCCATTGCGTGACGCTCATCGAGCAGGCAGCGGCATTGCCAGGCAATGACGCCATGGATCAACCGGCATTGTTTGAGTGTTTGCAACAAATTGCATTTGCGCCGCCTGCGGGCAGTGGTCGTCCCTGTAGCGCTGGGATCAATTTGCAATGGGCCGCCCGTGCGTCGGGCAATCAGGTACTCGCGCGGGTATTCGAGCGCGGCGAGGGACCCACTGCTTCCTCTGGTACCAGCGCCAGTGCAGTGGCCTGCGCGGCTTGGCGGGCGGGTTGGGTTGGCGCCGGCGAAGTGGCTGTGGTGATGCCGGGGGGCACGGCGCCAGTGCGTTTGCAGGTTGAGGATGGAACACTGTCGAGCGTCAGTCTTTTCGGAACTGCATACCCACAGGCATAGGCAACTGACACTGTAATAAGTGTCGGCTTTTTCCCTGTCGGATATCTATCTTGAGAAGTACTGATGTAAGAAAGTTCTGTTGTTGATTATGTGTTTATTTGCATGTGTCTTTTATTTTTTAAAGGACACTTCCAT
This sequence comes from Pseudomonas sp. 24 E 13, assembly GCF_900004715.1. Taxonomy (NCBI): domain Bacteria; kingdom Pseudomonadati; phylum Pseudomonadota; class Gammaproteobacteria; order Pseudomonadales; family Pseudomonadaceae; genus Pseudomonas; species Pseudomonas sp. 24 E 13. The sequence goes on along the minus strand of NZ_CVTO01000106.1, from coordinate 37,540 downwards.
TCTCGCCGTACGAATCTTCTGTTTTATTTTCAAAGGGCCGTTTTTTTCCTGAAATCGCTAAGCTTCAGAGCGTTCAGGCGCTTTTTCTCGGCCAGCATTCCGGCAATCAACGAGGAGAGCTTTTAATCAGCGGGTTATTGAGGGCGGGTAACAACGGATGGTTGACGCGTTTGTTTCGTCACGTTTCAAATTAATGATTCCAGGCGTCACTGCCAACTTGCAGGTACTCGCTTTCGAAGGCAGTGAGTGTCTTGATCAGCCGTATTTCATAGATGTGCAAGTCACCAGCGAAAACCCTGACCTGGATCTGGAGGCGTTGCTGCATCAGCCGGCCTATCTGGATCTGGGCACAACGGATCAAGGCCTGCACGGGTTGGTCTACGCCATCGGCCGTAATGGCCCGGGGGCCCGGTTCACCCGTTACCACCTCACGCTCGCACCGCGCCTGGCGTGCCTGGCCCATCGCCTTGACCAGCGGGTTTTCCAGCAGCGTAGCGTGCCGCAGATTATCGCCAGCGTGCTTGAACAACACGGCATCCTCGCAGATGCCTATGCCTTCGAGCTCGGCCCGGTGATTTATCCGCCGCGGCCCTTCTGCGTGCAGTATGGGGAAACTGACCTGCACTTCATTCAGCGACTGTGCGAGGAAGAGGGTATCCATTACCACTTCCGTCATCGTGCCGATGGTCATTTCCTGGTGTTTGGTGATGATCAGACTGTGTTTCAGCGCCTGCCGATGCAGCGGTACTGCTCGACGCTTGATCCGATGGTCGCAACCAACGGGGTCCAGCGCTTCGATACACGCCTGGAAACCCGCATTCGGCGAACGGTGCGCCGTGATCACGACTTCGAACACCCGTCGCTGCAGCTGCAGGACGCCTCCGGCGATGCACCGGACACAGCCCTTGAGGACTACCATTACCCGGCAGGTTTTACCCGTCGTGCACGGGGGGCGCAATTGACGCGTCGCAGTCTGGAGCGGCATCAGTCCGAGCGCCAGCGCGCGTCGGGTAGCAGTGATCAGCCCCTGCTGCGCAGTGGTCATTTCCTTGAGTTGCAAGATCATCCGGACCCGACCTGCAATGACCTGTGGTTGCTCACCTCGGTGCGCCACGAAGGCTATCAGCCCCAGGTTCTGGAGCAAGCGGCAGGGGATACGGACACCTTCGTGAGGTATAGCAACCATTTCACTGCGACCCCTTGGCGTGCGGTGCATCGGCCACCCCTCAAACATCCCAAGGCCTCCATTAATGGCAGCCAGACGGCGACGGTTACGGGGCCTGCGGGCGAGGAGGTGCACTGCGACGCGTATGGTCGCGTGAAGGTGCGGTTTCATTGGGATCGGCTGGACAGGTCGGATGATAAAAGCAGCGGCTGGGTGAGGGTCGCAACCGGTTGGGCCGGTTCCGGGTTTGGCGCCATGCTGATTCCACGGGTGGGCATGGAGGTGCTGGTGACCTTCCTTGAGGGAGACCCGGACCAGCCGGTGATCAATGGTTGCCTGCCCAATGCACTGCACATGCCGGCCTTTTCCCTGCCGCAGCACAAGACCCGCAGCGTGTTGCGCAGTTGCAGTGTTCCGGGTGGCGCGGGCAGTAACGAGCTGCACCTGGAAGACCGCCGTGGTGAGGAACTGATCTACCTGCGCGCCCAGCGTGACCTGGAGCAGCACGTGGGCCATGACAGCCGTTTGCAGGTGCTCGGTGAGCGCAGTGAAGTCATCCGAGGCTTGAGCACGGTTCGTCTCGAGGGCGGTGAGCAGCGCCACATCACGGGCGAGCGCAGCGTTGTGATCAAGGCAAGCGATCACCTCACCGTGCAAGGCGACAGCCACACCCAGGTGGCCCAGGTCATGGTGATCCAAGCCGGTCAACAGATTCACCTGAAGGCAGGAGCCAGCCTTGTCATCGATGCGGGCGCCCAGTTGAGTTTCAAGGCGGGCGGCGAGCATTTGCAGATTCAGGCCGGCGGGATTTTCAGCAGCCGGCCCATCACTGTCGGTGGTTCGCCAGCCGTTGCAAGGTCGGCCAGCCCTTTGTCTGCTGCGGGCACTCCTGAGATTTCGCTGGTACAGGGCCTCATCTCGGACATGGCCGGCCAACTGGATGCGGATTTTTGCCCCCTGTGCGAGCGCTGTCGCGAAGGTCAATGCGCCAGCACCGGGAGGGCCGCGTGATGCAGCACGAGTCTTATCAATGGATGGCGCAGCAGCAACAGGCGGGGCGTCACCTGTGCCTGATACTCGAAGCCAGCAACGAGCACTGCCAGTCGCTCATGGCGGCTCGCGACCTCTCGCACTATTGCCCGCTCTATGCTGAAACCGCGGCAGCGGAACTGGCGAGCAAGGGCCCGGTTATCCTGCTAGTGGAGCAGATAGGCGAGCCTGCGCTGATCGATCTTCTGCAAAGCCCCGAGACCAATCGAGGATGGTTGGGCAGTTTGCCCAACGATGACTTGGCCATTTTGGTCCGACATTGGCGTGAGCGCCTGCTGGTCGGGCCAGAAGGCGAAAAGGCCCTGTACCGTTTTCACGACAACCGCACCCTGGCCCGTGCCCTGGCGTATCTTCCGGCAGAGCAATGGCCGGTCTACCTGGGCCCGCTGACCAGCGTGTGTTATTGGCATGAGGGACGTTGGTGCAGCCACGACAACCCCGCGCCGGGTGCTTACCCGGTGCCCGATCCCGCGCCCTGGTTGCAGGTGCCCAATCCCCGGGCGTCGGCCATTCTCCAGGCCAATATCCTGCGCTACCTGCTGGCTGAACACAGTGAAGACCTGGCGGCCCTGGTGGAATTTCACGATCCCAGGATCTGGTTGGCCGGTGTACTGGAGCAGGCCCGTACCTGGCGATGGCGGTCGCCTGAGCAACTTGAATTTCTGGTGGTGCGCCGGCTGGAGGAGGCGACCCGGAGCAGTGTCATTCGCTGGCAGCCGCTGGAGGGCGAGACACCTGCACAGCATTTTGAGCGGGTGCGGGAACAGTGGTGCACAGAAGGGCTTGGGAATGCGTAGGTGGATGGGAACAGTGTTGCTTGGTGTTGGGATGGTGTGGCTAACGGGATGTGCGGGGAGGGCGCCGGATAGCTTTACGTTGGAGGTAGATTTGCCGGCGGAGTTTAAACTTAAGACGGCGGCTAATTACCGACCCGCAACGGGCGAGACCTGTATGTTGCCGCAACGAAGAGGCAAGCGGCCCGAGCGGAAATTATTTTTTTCTGACTACAAGCCTTTGGCGAGCCGGGTGAGTTATGAGCTTGCATTGAGTGAAAGGGTGGACGGATGTCCGTTGGTATTGGCCAATGTCGAGTTCGACTTCACGGCGAAGTGGGGAACGCGCACTGCAGATATCGGAGGAGATTATGCCCGCATTTCCATCAGAGATCGTCTGGATACGCCTGGAATGCCGGAGTCGGGGGTTCAGCAGATATCAGGGATGTGTCAGTGGTGGTTTCGCACGGTTGGTCCTGTTCATGGCATCAGGAAAATTCTGCAGTGCCGTTCGGTGGATGATGTCGGACAACTGCAAAACGCGAGACCAGGTGGTGTTGCGCAACGCGACCAGTTACCGGGGAAAACACTCAGGGTGGTGTTGACGGTGTCGGCGGAGGAACAGCCTGCTTTTGATGATAATTGGATAGCTGTACCCGGTGGATGGAAACGTTGCAGAGGAACGAGCTTTGAAGACATGTATGGTCACTGTAACGGCGATAAAACTAACTTCAAACCTATAAAAATGCCGGATGGTCGCATCTGTGATGTGTACCCGTCATGTAATTAACAAGGAGACTACTCATGAAACAGGACGCAAGGACGCGAGCTTTTTTCAGTGACGGCAAACCGGCCTGTGCCCTACGAGGACACTGGTTGAGTTTTTGTTTGGTTGATGAAAATGGTGTGGGAACAATGTATGGCGGCCTGCGGTACACCGTCCATGACAGTGTCGGACAACGATACAAAGGTAGATTAGACGGTCAAGGGTTTGCCAGATTAAAGAGTATTTATTGCGGTCCCGTGGTGCTCGTATTAGACGAACTATATTCAGGCGTAGAACAGTGGTATCGGCAGTTAATGGTGCGGCGTACTTATGAACTTCCTATTACCGACCTCCAGTTTCGCGCCGAACAAACGCGATTCGCCAATGCCAATGGTCAGCGAACCGAGAGTAATCCTGTACAGCAGAAAGCCGACCGGTTCTATCAAGTGGAAGTCCGAGACCTGGTCCGTCATGTCGCCCATCTGCCGCCGATAGAATCACGGGCACACCGCCCCAAACGCCATGCTCTGAAAATGATGGCCGAACTGGGGTTTGGCCCGCCAGAATCAACCTTGGCGGGCATCGTACTATTCCCCAACCTCCACACCGCGCTCGAAGTTCGGCCACTGCGAGCGCTACGCCCCATGCTGTCGACGCAGGACAGCTTTTGTGCCCTGAACTTGTATCAACTGGCATTGTTTGCCGCGATGAGCTACTGCGATTTCGGCCAGGTGCCGCCAAAAAATCCTGTGGATGAAGTCCGTTTCCCGCAGCACCCCAGCGTTGGAAATCTGTTCGCCGAACAGCTGTCGGGATACCACGAAGCCTGGCAAATTGATCCGGAGCAAGTGCAGCGTTTTTATCCGCTTTATGAAGAAGTCGCTTATTCAAAACGCTTCGAAATTTTGCCCTTCGATCCTGAGTTGTACCCGCAAAATCGCCCAGAACTGAAAGATGAACAGGAACACCCTGCGCGCTTGCACTTCTTCGATGACGAAAAAGACGGTACCGATACCCAGGCTTTTATCACTCACCACGATGAGGTGGTCCTGATATCCGTGCGAGGCACATTCAGCAAGGCCGACGCGCTGCGGGACGCCAATGCCCATCAAGTGGCGTTCGCTGATGGCGTCGGCAAGGCGCATGAGGGCTTTTATCAGGCATACCGAGCGATGCGTGATTTCATAGTGCGATACCTTGACCAGTTCCATGTAGGGCAGCGGATAATCATCTGCGGCCACAGCCTGGGCGGCGCGATTGCCCTGCTGCTGGCTGAAGGACTGCGCCGAATCCCGGACGCCCATTACAACCCACTCCTCTACACCTACGGCGCCCCCCGCGCCGCCGATTCCGAATTTATCTCTGGCGCATCTGCCCTGGTTCACCATCGAATCGTCAACCATAACGACCCTGTTCCCAGTGTCCCGGCGCCGTGGATGAACACCACTGCCAAACTGTGGGTGCCGGGGGCGGTCACCTTGTTCAGTGCGCCCACCGCCGGCGGTTTGCTGTTCGCCGCCGGCCTGGTGCGCGTCGGTGGGAATGCCTACCAACACCATGGCGAACAACAGCACTTCATGCCGATCACGCTCCCGGATGGCACGCATTCTTCGGTGCTATGGAAACCTGGCTGTGAATCGATCCAGGAGCTGGGCTGCAATCGGGCGTTGCGGTTGCACGGCGACATGCCCGACCGCGACAACCTGTTGAAGCAGCTCTTCCAGGCCAACCAGCACTTCATGACCGCCAGCTATATTCCTGCGGCCTGGGCGACATTGCGCCGCTGGCAGCAAACCCTGGATAGCCAGGGTTCCCTGGTCACTGCGAGGGAGCTGGAGTGGCTTGATCGAGCGCTCGAAGACATGCGCGAACAACTGAGGGCCAAACGCCGCGAACTGGCCCGCATGCGCCCGGCCAACGACCGCAGCCATGAGCATAACGACGCCCTGAATGCAGAGATCGACCGTTTGCATACCAGTCGCGAGCGCCTGGCCAGCCTGCGCTGGCGCCGTCTCGATGGGCGCGATGTGTATGGCAGCCACGCCCAGGGCGCCCACCTGCAACAGGGCCTCAAGCGCTGGTTCACTCACCGGGAAAACCGCGTCTTGTCCCAGGTTGCCAGTATCCCTTCACCCATCCACAGCGACTTGGGCAAAGCGCAAGTGCTGGACATCGACTCGATCGTCTAACACCGCGTTACATGAATTCAACCTGGGCCGGCTGACGCTTCATCAGCACCTTGCCGTTGCGGATCGAATACAACGGCAGGCCCTGGCTGCGAATCACCTCATAGTCACTGTCTGCCGACAGCACCAACAGGTTGGCCGGTCGGCCGGGAGCTAGGCCGTAGCGGTCGCCGAGCGCCATGGCCTTGGCGCTGTTGTCGGTGACCAGGTCCAGGGCGCTCTGCAGGTTGCGGTAGCCGAGCATATGGCAGATGTGCAAACCGGCTTCCAATACCCGCAGGATGTTGCCGTTGCCCAAGGGATACCAGGGGTCGACGATGGAGTCCTGGCCGAAACACACGTTCATGCCGGCTTCGAGCAGTTCGTTGACGCGGGTGACCCCTCGGCGTTTCGGGAAACTGTCAAAGCGACCTTGCAGGTGGATACTTTCGGTGGGACAGGAGACGAAGCTGATGCCGGAATGGCCCAGCAGACGAAACAGTTTGGCGCAGTAGGCGTTGTCGTAGGAGCCCATGGCGGTGGTGTGGCTGGCGGTGACGCGGGCACCCATGTCGCGGCTGCGCGCTTCTTCGGCCAGCACCTCAAGAAAGCGTGAGTGCGGGTCATCGGTTTCATCGCAATGCACGTCTACCAGGCAGCCGGTGCGTTCGGCCAGGTCCATGAGGAACTTCACCGAACTCACCCCTTGATCGCGGGTGTACTCGAAGTGGGGGATGCCGCCGATGACGTCGGCGCCCAGGCGAATGGCTTCTTCCATCAGTTCACGGCCATTGCGGAACGACTCGATGCCTTCCTGGGGAAAGGCCACGATTTGCAGGTCGATCAGGTGCGCGCTTTCTTCACGCACTTGCAGCATGGCCTTGAGCGCGGTGAGGTCCGGGTCGGTCACGTCGACGTGGGTGCGCACATGCTGGATACCGTGGGCGGCGAGGGCCTGGATGGTTTTCTTCGCGCGAGTCCTGGTGTCTTCCTCGGTGATGGTGGCTTTGCGTTCGCCCCAGCATTCGATGCCTTCGAACAGGGTGCCGCTCATGTTCCAGCGGGGTTCGCCGGCGGTGAGCGTGGCATCCAGGTGGATGTGCGGTTCAACGAAGGGCGGGATCACCAGGTTGCCGGCGGCATCCAGGTCGCTGGCCATTAACATCGGTACGCCTGTTTGCGCAGTGATGCTGGCGATCCGGCCGTGTTCCAGGTGCAGATCATGCAGGCCTTCACGGTCGCGCAGGCGGGCATTGATGATGTGCATGGTCAAGTTCCTCTTGGCTAAATTCAATCAGGCGACCGCCAGATTACCATTGGCGGTGCCCAGGCTCATGCCTGGGCGTCAGCCAGCGGTGCGCGCACGCGCAGTACGGCGTTGATCAGTATGTAGGTGAGCGACGCGGCCGCGATCCCCACCAGCGGTGCAACCCAGGGCGAGTTGAACGCCAGCAGCGTACCCACCGCGTACGCCATCAACCCGGGCCAGTTGAACGCGGGCAGGCGGGCATCTGCCAGGCGTGGGTACTGGCCGCGATAGCGGTAGAAGAAGTCCGCCATGATCACCCCGCCAATCGGCGGGATCACCGTGCCCAACAGAATCAGGTACGGCACGAGCATGTCGTACATGCCCAGCAAGGCGAGCAGGGTGCCGATTACCGCACCGGCCAGGGTCACGGTTTTGCGCCGGCGGGTGCGCAGCAGGTTGCAACCGGCGACGGCGAAGTTGTAGATGGTGTTGTCCTGGGTGCTCCAGATATTGAGCAGCAACATGGCCATCGCCGCCATGGCGAAACCCTGCAACAGCAGGACTTCCACCACATCCGGTTGCTGATAGACGATGGCGCCGTAGGCGCCGATCAGCACCATCAGGCCGTTGCCGATAAAAAAACCGATCAGGCTGGCCAGCACCGCAACCCTGGCCGAGCGGGAGAACCGCGTCCAGTTGGTGGCCTGGGTCGCGCCGCTGACAAAGGTGCCGAATACCAGGGTGATCGCCGTGGACAGGTCCAGCTCGGCGGTCGGCACCACGGCCAGCAGGCCGTCCAGCCCGCCGACCTTGACGGTGGCGACCCACATCGACAGCAACAGCAAAAGGCCCATGGCGGGCACCGCGATATAAGACAGGATTTCCAGCCCGCGATACCCCACGTACGCGGTCGCACAGAACACCAGGCCAAATACCACCATCAAGGCCAGCACGCTGCCCTGGCTCAACGCGAAATACTTGCCCAGCACCACGGCTGCGGTGGCGGTGCCCCAGGCGTACCAGCCAATCTGGGTGAAACCGAGGATCAGGTCACTGAGCTTGCTGCCGATTTCACCAAAGCAGAACCGCCCCATCAATACCGAGTTCAGACCGCTCTTGAAGGCGATGTACCCCAGCCCTGCGGCGTATATACCCAGCAGCAGGTTACCCAGGGCCACGACGCCGAGCATGCCGGTAAAACTGAAGGCCACCCCCAGCTTGCCGCCGGCAAACATCGTTGCCGTAAAAAACGTGAACCCCAGCAGCACCATGGCCGTGGACGCAAGGCCCTTGCGCGCATGCAGCGGCACTTCACTGAGCGGGTAATCGTTGCCGGATTCTTGCTGGGTCATGTGCCTTGCTCCCTGAATGAAGACGCAGGCCTGTTGCACCGAGCGTGCCAAGCTTTCGGCAGCGGTGTATCGACAGCCAAGCGCAGGGAGGGCGTCGGCGCGAGGGTTCCAGGTGGCCTATCAAGCGCGAAAGCAGTGCAGTCGTGAAACAAATTGGATCAGTTGAGTCCAGGCGTAAAAAAACCACCCGCAGGTGGTTCTTCAACGCTGGATCGCTTATTCGCCGCGATAAATGCAGCCGCTGGTGCACGTCTCATGGATGCGAATGGCGCTGAGTTCCGGCAGCAAGGGTTTCAATTCAACCCAGATCCACTTGGCCAGCACTTCGCTGGTGGGGTTTTCCAGGCCGGGGATGTCATTGAGGTAGTTGTGGTCCAGACGCTCGTAGAGCGGCTTGAAGATCGCCTTGATTTCCGAGAAGTCGCGAATCCAGCCGGTATGGGGATCCAGGTCGCCGCTCAAGTGGATCGCCACCTTGAACGAATGCCCATGCAGGCGCCCGCATTTATGGCCGTCCGGGACGTGGGGCAGGCGGTGGGCGGATTCGAACGTAAATTCTTTGAAGATTTCCACGGTATTTTCAGCTCGGTCAGGTATCTGGCAGGCGGCGAGTTTAACAGCTTGACCCGCCGCCGCGCATACCGCTGGGTCAAAGTGCTTGCAAACGCTCGCCCAGGCCTCCGTTGTCCGCCAACTGCAGGAACTCATCGCCCAGCCGTCGACTCTCGCTCATTGCCGTCTGCCAGTAGGCGTTGCGGCTCGCGTCGTCGCCCATGAAGCGCTTGAAGTCGTTGCGGTCCGGCAATTTACCGTGGGGCAGGCGGGCCAGGTAGTCCCTTGACGGTGCCAGCAGCAGGACATCCTGCAACCCCTGTGGGTTGCTGCGCCGCCACGGCAGGCCTTTGTCGAACCAGCCCGGAATGACGCGGTCGGTGAAATGCGGATACAGCACGATATCGTCGCCGCAGTAGGGCAGGTCGAGGTGGTAGTCCAGCAGGCCGCCGTCGCGGTAGGTGCCAACGCCTGCGCCGGGCAGGTCGCGCACGCCTTGCATCACCATGGGAATCGAGCCGGATGCCAGCAGCGCCTGGCGCAGGTTGCCCATTTGCAGTTCAAGGAAGCGCGACGGGAAATCCTCCAGCGCGTACACCGGAGGCGCCTGGCGGGGATCGTGGATGATCAGGCGTTCGAAATGCCGCGACAGTCGTGCGCGGCCGCGCAGGTTGTCGGCAATCACCGATGACAGGCCCAGGCCCAGCCGGCCTCGATGGTCATCGGCGAGCAGGCCATGGCTTTTCACCACCATGATGTTCAGGCGGTAGTCGGGGTGGTTCAGCACCTGTGCATCGCGGCCGGCCAGCAGGTCGTCGAGCATGCGCCGGCAGCTCTGGCTGACTTCGGCCATGGTCACGCCTTTGGCGAAACGCTGTTCGTTGTACAGGCGGCCCAGGTCGAGCAAGCCTTGCACCGGGTCGGGCAGGCAAGCGCTGGCAAACCGCCAGGAACCGATGGACGCACCGATCAGCGCGCGCTCCCGAGGCATGCGCGCCAGCCAGTCGCCGAACAGCGCCAGGTCCAGGCCCTGGATGCCCAGCGCCTTGGGGCCGCCGGCCGCACCCGGGAGAATGCCAACGTCGGCAGGTGCAAGACCTTGCTCGCGAATGCGCGCAAAGGCGCGTTTGCCGGCCCTGAGCGTCAGGGCGGGGAACTTGATGTGAATAGCGGTCATACCGTTCTCTGTCAGAGCGATTGCAGGAGCAAGCTCACTTCTGCGGGAAATTGCCATGGTGGCAATTCAGTTTCAATTAAGTTGCCGCGCGTACCGTGATCATTCGTAGGAAAAACATCCTGAAACGGAGACTTATCATGAAGCGCCTCACAGCGCTGGTCGCCGCCGGTATCATTGCGTTCTCGGTCACGCCGGCCTGGGCAATGGACCCCGACAAACCACTGAAATTGCCTGGCACTGTTACAATTGTCGCCTTCGATCAGCTTGAAGCCACCGCCTTGGGCTTGCATCCGGGGTCGACCTTGCTGGGCACCGACCTGGACGAGGAATACGGCAAGTACATCTACCAGATCGAGCTGGAAGATGCCCACGGCCTTGAATGGGACGTTGAATTGGACGCGCTCACCGGGCACGTTCTCAAGAATCATCAGGACACGTAATGACGCTATATCGACGCGCCGGTAGTCTGGTGCTGCTGGCGCTCCTGGCCTTTTGCTCAAGCCTGGCCGCTCGCGACCTCAATCAGGATGAAGCCTTGGCGCTGCGGCAGCAGGGCGTGATCCTGCCGCTGGAGCTCCTGTTGCATAAGGCGATGTCACGCTACCCGGGAGGCCGGCTGCTGGAGGCGGAGCTGGAGCTCAAGCATGGCCAATACGCCTATGAAGTGGAACTGGTGACCACCGAAGGCGTCGTGCGCGAAATCAAGCTCGACGCCACCAACGGTACCTTGATCAAGGATAAGGAAGACTGATGCGCCTGCTTTTGGTGGAAGACAACGTCCCGCTGGCCGATGAGCTGCTGGCCGGCCTGCAGCGTCAAGGCTATGCGGTCGATTGGCTGGCCGATGGACGCGACGCGGCGTACCAGGGCCGCAGCGAGCCCTATGACCTGATCATCCTCGACCTTGGCCTGCCGGGCTTGCCGGGGCTCGAGGTGCTGGGGCAATGGCGCGCCGCAGGCCTGGCCACGCCGGTGCTGGTGCTGACGGCGCGTGATTCCTGGGCGGAACGCATCGAGGGGCTCAAGGCCGGTGCCGATGATTACCTGAGCAAGCCTTTTCACCCCGAAGAGCTGCACCTGCGCATCCAGGCGTTGTTGCGCCGGGCCCACGGGCATGCCAACCAACCGACCCTGCAGGCCGCCGGTCTGCACCTGGACGAAGGCCGCCAGTGCGTGCTGCGCGACGGTGACGAGATCCAGCTCACGGCCGCCGAGTTCCGCCTGTTGCGCTATTTCATGCTGCACCCCGAACAGATCCTGTCCAAAAGCCATCTGGCCGAGCATCTCTATGATGGCGAGACCGAGCGCGATTCCAACGTGCTGGAAGTCCACGTCAACCATCTGCGCCGCAAACTGGGACGCAGTGTGATCGAAACCCGGCGCGGCCAGGGTTACCGGTTTGGCGCCAGCCCTGCATGAAGTCGATCCAGCGGCGCTTGAGCCTGGGGTTGATCAGCGTGATGGTGATCGTCGGCGTGGTGCTGGCGCAAACCAGCCTGTGGCTGTTCGAGGCCGGATTGCAGCGCTATCTGGAGGCCGGGCTGCGCAATGACAGCGAGAACCTGCTGGTGGCGCTGGTGCGTGGACCCAACGGTGTGCAGTTGGACGAGCAGCGCCTGTCACCGGCCTATCAACGGCCATTCTCGGGGCACTATTTCCGCATTGATTTTGCCGATACGCACTGGCGCTCCCGCTCATTGTGGGACCAGGAGCTGCCGACGCTTCCCGAGGCCGGTCTCAAGGGCAACCTGCAACTGGGGCCTGAAGGCCAGAAACTGTTGGTATTGCGCTCGGACTACAAACGCTTCGGCCAGTCGATCTCCATCAGTGTGGCGCAGGACTACACGCCGGTGCGGGAAAGTTTCCGCCTGATGCGCCAGATCGGCCTGGTACTGGGGCTGGCGGCCTTGCTGGTGGTGTTGGTATTGCAGCGCATCACCGTACGCCGCGCCTTGCGCCCGCTGGAAACCGCGCGCAATCAGATTGCTCAGTTGCAACAGGGCCAGCGTTCGCAACTGGACACCCAGGTGCCGGCGGAGCTGGAGCCGCTGGTGGCGCAGATCAACCATTTGCTGGCGCACACCGAAGACAGCCTCAAACGCTCGCGCAATGCCCTGGGCAACCTGGGGCACGCGCTGAAGACCCCGTTGGCGGTGATGCTGAGTGCCGCGTCAAGCGAGGCGCTCAGGGATCAGCCGCAGTTGAGCAAGTTATTGCGCGATCAGCTTGAACAGGTGCAGCAGCGCCTCAACCGCGAGCTCAATCGCGCGCGCCTGGCCGGTGAAACCTTGCCGGGGGCGTTGTTTGACTGTGAAAAGGAACTGCCGGGGCTATTGGCCACCCTGCGCATGATCCACGGCGAACACCTGGACCTCAGCTACCACGTCGCCCCGGGCCTGCAACTGCCCTGGGACCGGGAAGATTTGCTGGAGCTGCTCGGCAACCTGCTGGACAACGCGTGTAAATGGGCGGATGCCGAAGTTCGACTGAGCGTGAGTGAGGCGGCGCACGGCTATCGGTTGGCGGTCGAAGACGATGGCCCGGGCATTCCGGAGATCCAGCGTGAGCAGGTGTTCAGCCGTGGCGCACGCCTGGATGAACAGATTGATGGCCACGGCCTGGGGCTGGGCATTGTGCGCGATATTGTTGACGTGTGGGGCGGGGTGCTGCAGTTGCAGGAAAGTGAGCTGGGTGGGCTCAAAGCGCTGATCGAATTGCCCAGGCGGTAGTGCCAATCTAAAACTGTGGGAGGGGTGGTGCGACGATTCGACTTGCCCCCCCGTTGCTACTTGTCAGCCTATGACTATCTTACTGATGCTCCACAATTCAATGTGGGAGGGGGCTTGCCCCCGATGGCGGCCTCTGGGCTAACCCGGCGTCCTGCCGGGTTGCCCACGGATTCAAGCCTGCGTTCGGCCAGCGTGGTTTAACGGGG
>NZ_CVTO01000106.1:0-24305 GCF_900004715.1 Pseudomonas sp. 24 E 13 | reverse complement strand
AGGCACCGCGTTCATTCAGAAAGCACGCGTTATCGTTGACGTTTTTCGCGAGCAAGCTCGCTCCTACATTGGACCAGCGTCGTTACACCCGGAACTGATCCATCAACCCCTGCTGCTGATTCGCCAGGTTGTTCAACGCCCGGCTCACGCGCGCCGATTCATTGGCTTGTTCCGACAGCGACTCGGTCACGTCGCGAATTGTCGCCACGTTGTTGTTGATCTCCTCGGCCACGGCGCTTTGCTCTTCGGCGGCGCTGGCGATTTGCAGGTTCATGTCGCTGATCACGGTGACGGCGTCACCGATCTGGCGCAGTGCGGTGACCGCCTGGCCGACTTGCTCGACACTGCCTTGAGCCTGACGATAGCTGTTGCCCATGGCACCGACGACTTCCTGGGTGCCGCTTTGCAATTGCTCGATCACGACGCGGGTTTCTTCCACCGATTCCTGGGTGCGTCGTGCCAGGTTGCGCACTTCGTCGGCCACCACGGCAAAACCCCGGCCGGCCTCACCGGCGCGGGCGGCCTCGATGGCGGCATTGAGCGCCAGCAGGTTGGTCTGCTCGGCGATGCCGCGAATCACTTCCAGCACCGAGCCGATTTTTTCGCTGTTGCTCGCCAGGCCTTCAACCTGGGTCATGGCAGTGCTCATGTCAGCCGCCAGCAGGCCGATGTTGCTGGTGGTCTGATCGATCACGGTCAGGCCGTCGCGGGTGGACTGGTCGGCATCGCGGGCCGCTTGCGCTGCCTGGGCTGCGCTGCGGGCGACGTCCTGGGCGGTGGCGCTCATTTCGTGGGAGGCCGTGGCCACCTGGTCAACCTGACGATACTGCTGCTCCATGCCGGCGCTGGTTTCGCTGGCGATCGCGGCGGATCGGTCGGCGGTGCCACGGGCGTCCTGCACCGATTGTTTGACCTCGGCGATGATCGGCTGCAGCTTGTCGAGGAAACGGTTGAACCAGCCGGCCAGTTGGCCCAGTTCGTCCTGTTTGTCGTAGGCCAGGCGGCGGGTCAGGTCGCCTTCGCCGCTGGCGATGTCCTCGAGCATATGTGCTACGCCGAGGATCGGCCGAGTCACGCTGCGCGCCATCAGCCACACCAGGATCAAACCGACCACGGCGGCCAGCAGGCCCAGGCCAAGTTCGAGCAGGGTGCCTTGGGTATTGTCGGCATCCAACTGGGCCTTGAGCGCCTCGGCCGGGGCCACCAGGACTTTTTTCGGTACGTCCAGCAGCACGCCCCATGGCTTGCCGTCCGGGATCGGGGCAAAGGGCGCCAGCACTTTGAGTTGGTGGTCGGTGCGCAGGCTGCGGATCTGTGTGCCGCTCGCCAGGGCACTGATCAACTGTGCGCCGCTGTCGGGGTCGACCTGGTCCAGGCGTTGACTGAGTTTGCTGGCGTCCGGGCTGTAGCCCGCGAGCAAGCCGGTGGGGCTCAGAATGCTGACGTGGGCCTGGCCGTCGTAGAGCTTCTGGCTGGCCTGTTGGCTCACGGCCTGCAAGCTGTTGAGATTGATGTCCACCGACAACGAGGCAATGACTTTGCCGTTGACCATCAGCGGGAAGACGATGCTGGTCATCAGCACGTTCTGCCCGTCGATCACATAAAAGTAAGGTTCGATCACGCAGGGCTTGAGGGTGGTGCGCGGGCAGGTGAACCAGGCGTTGGCTTTTTCGCCGCTGGGGCCGATGGACGTGTCGGTCATGTCGCTTTCGGGCAGCGCCATGGAGGTGATTTTGCCGGGCGTCGGCTGCGACCAGTACAGGGCGAAGCGGCCTTTGTCGTTACTGCCCAGCTCCGCCTGGTTGGCGAACAGCTCATCCTTGCCATCCAGCGCATTGGCTTCAAATACCAGGGACAAACCCAGCAGGTCGGGGTTGGCCTGCAGCGCGGCGCGGACCTGACGAGTCAGGTCTTCGCGGGTGTCGAAGGCATCCAGGAAGCGTTTTTCCGCCTGTTCGCGCAAAAACAGCACCTGGCGGGAAAACCCATGGCCGTACTGGTAGGCATCCATGAACTGCTGGCGAATGCCCAGCGCCTGCACTTCACCTTGCGCCTCGATACGCGCCTGGGCGGCTTCATCGAGCATCTGCATGCTGGACGCCTTGACCTGCTCGGAACTCTGCGCCATTCGGTACAGCGACAGACCCACCAGCAGGGTCACGATCCCCAGCAGGCACAGGCCCGCGAGCAGGGTAATTTTCCATTGAATGGAGAGCTGCCTGAGCGACATCGGGACATCCTTACATGAATACACATAGAGACACCGTTATCGGCTGCGCGCGTTTTTTCTTTATTCAAACAGTCAATTTAAACCTGCCCAGGGTCACAGCTTTTTGACATGGCCGGCCGGCTGCTGCAAAGTGCGGGCCCTCTAATAAGACCTCTTTGAGCCCGTACGCCGGCAGCGCCTTCAATGGCCGCTGCGGCGCGGGCATGCCTGTCTTTTATGTTTCTGTCTTGAGGTAACCATGATTAACGCTGTTATCGCCGCGGTCGGCACCATGCTGGTGCTCAGCCTGTCCCGTGTGCATGTGGTCATCGCCATTATTGTGGGCGCCCTGGTGGGCGGCTTGACCGGAGGGCTGGGGATCGACGCCACGCTCAAGGCGTTTAACAGCGGTTTGGGCGGCGGTGCGACGGTGGCTTTGTCCTACGCCTTGCTCGGCGCTTTCGCGGTGGCGATTGCCAAGTCCGGCCTGGCACATGCCTTGGCGGACAAAGCGCTGCTGCTGGTCGATCGCCAGGAAGCCAGCGGCGGCAACCACGTCAAATGGCTGCTGATCGGCCTGCTCGGGGCGGTGGCGATCGCTTCACAGAACATCCTGCCCATCCACATCGCGTTCATCCCGCTGCTGGTGCCGCCGTTGTTATATGTGCTGACCAAGCTGCAACTGGATCGCCGCCTGATCGCTTGCGTCATGACGTTCGGCTTGATCACGCCGTACATGTTCCTGCCGGTGGGCTTCGGCAATATCTTCCTCAACCAGATCCTGCTGGCCAACGTGGCCAAGAGCGGTGTGGACATCAGCCAGGTCAACGTGACCCATGCCATGAGCCTGCCTGCGCTGGGCATGGTGGTCGGGCTGCTGGTGGCGGTGTTTATCAGCTATCGCCGAAAACGCGTGTACGACCTGGAAAAAATCGAGCGTGTCGAGCAGGTGGCGGTGCAGTACAACCCATTGACCCTGCTGGTGGCCGGCCTGGCGATTGCCTCGGCGTTCATCATTCAACTGTGGCTGGACTCGATGATCATCGGCGCGTTGGCCGGGTTCCTGATTTTCTCGGTGTCGGGCATCGTGCGCTGGCGCGAGACCGATGACCTGTTCACCGAAGGCATGAAGATGATGGCGATGATCGGCTTCATCATGATCGCCTCGTCGGGCTTTGCCGAAGTGCTCAAGGCCACCGGTGATGTGCGCTCCCTGGTGGAAACCTCGGCGGCGTTCATCGGCCATAGCCGTGGAGTCGGGGCGTTGTTGATGCTGCTGGTGGGGCTGTTGGTGACCATGGGCATCGGTTCGTCGTTTTCCACGGTGCCGATCCTGGCCGCGATTTTCGTACCGTTGTGTGTGCAACTGGGCTTCAGCCCGGTGGCGATCGTGTGTATCGTCGGCACCGCCGGCGCGTTGGGCGACGCCGGTTCACCGGCCTCCGATTCCACACTCGGCCCGACCTCCGGCCTGAATATCGACGGCCAGCACCATCATATCTGGGACACCGTGGTGCCGACTTTCCTGCACTACAACCTGCCGCTGCTGGCGTTTGGCTGGCTGGCGGCGATGACGCTCTGACATCAGCTCCCTCACCTCACTGTAGGAGCGAGCTTGCTCGCGAAAAACGCCCAGATAACGCGTTCATCCAGAATGCACGCGTTATCGTTGACGACCTTCGCGAGTAAGCTCGCGCCTACAGAAATGACGCATTTGGCCGCTAACCTCTCAAGTCGCCCCTAATAAGAGAGAAAAGCCATGCGTCTGAGCCTCAAGGCCAAAGTCCTGTCCCTTGCCGTCGTGCCGGTGTTGCTGTTCGCCCTGGTCATCAGCCTGACCACCGTGTGGATGCTGCAGGGCCAGGCGCGCAACGAGGTGGATGAAACCCGCCAGCGCCTGCTCAACGATGCCAAGGCTACCCTGCAGGGTTATGTCGAAGTGGCCATGACCACCATCAAACCGCTCTACGACGCCGCTGCCCCCGGCGATACGGCGGCGCGGGCGCAGGTGGTCAAGTTGCTGTCCAACACCGGCTATGGCAAGGACGGCTACTTCTTCGGCTACGATTCCGAGACCATCCGCCTGTTCAAGGGCAACAGCCCGGACGGCGTGGGCAAGAGCTTCAAGGATAACCGCGACCCCAACGGCGTCTACGTCAACCGCGACCTGGTCAAAGTCGGCAAGGATGGCACCCACTACCTGCAATACAGCTCGACCCAGCCCGGCCAGACCGAGTTGGTGCCCAAGCTCGGTTACACCGAATACCTGCCCAAGTGGGACATGGTCATCGGCACCTCGGTCAACCTGGATGGCATCGAAGCCCAGGTCGCAGTGGTCGAGGCCAAGGTCCACGCGCGCATGGAGGGCGTGCTGTTGAGCATTCTCGGTTTGGCCGCCGTGGTGTTGCTGGTGATCGCCGCTGTCGGCCTGCTGGTGGCCAACACCATTCTGCGCCCACTGAGCCTGATGAAGGCCAACCTCGACGATATCGCCGCCGGCGAAGGTGACTTGACACGCCGCCTGGCCATTACCAGCCAGGACGAACTCGGCGACCTGGCCGGCGCGTTCAACCGCTTTGTCGACAAGATTCACGGCCTGGTCCGCCAGATCACCGAAATGACCGCGCAACTCACCGGCCTGGTGAGCCAGGTGTCCGAGCAAGCCCAGCGCTCGGAAACCGCCATGGAGCGTCAGCGTCACGAAACCGACCAGGTCGCCACCGCGATCAATCAGATGTCGTCCGCCGCCCATGAAGTGGCGCGCAGTGCCCAGGGCGCCGCCGTTGCCGCGCAGCAGACCGATGCCGAGGGCCAGGCCGCCAAGCGCGTCGTGGACGGCAGCATCGCGCAGATTCATGCGCTGGTGAGCGATATCCGCAGCAGCGGGGTGTCCCTCGACAGCCTGCAGCAGGATGTGTCGTCGATTGTCAGCGTACTCAGTGTGATCCGCTCGATTGCCGAACAAACCAACCTGCTCGCGCTGAACGCGGCGATTGAAGCTGCGCGTGCCGGGGAGGCCGGGCGCGGCTTTGCCGTGGTCGCTGATGAAGTGCGCGCCCTGGCCAGCCGCACCCAGACCAGCACCCAGGAAATCCAGGGCATGATCGACCGCCTGCAAAAAGGCACCGAAGCCGCCGTGGACGCCATGCGCCGCTCCAGCGATGCCGGTGACGGCACCTCGGCCCAGGCCAACCAGGCCGGAGCATCGCTGGACACCATGGCGCAGTTGATCGGCACCATCAACGCCATGAACGCGCAGATCGCCAGCGCCGCCGAAGAGCAAACCGCCGTGGCCGAGGAAATCAACCGCAGCGTGCACCAGATTGCGGGGGCGGTGGACAGCGTGGCCGATGAAACCCGACTCGGCGCCCAGACGTCCCGCAGCCTGGCGGATTTGGGTCAACGTCTGGGGCAGTTGGTCGGTCAGTTCAGGATCTGATCACTCCAGGCTTGGCTCCACCACTTTTTTACGCGGCAACGCGTGAGAGGTTCACAGGCTGTACGGCATCAGCTCATCTGAATCAATGTCTTGAGGATGGTGCTTTCGGTCGAGATGGTTTTTGCGTTCGCCTGATAGTTGCTCTGGGCCTTGATCAGGTCGACCAGCTCGTTGGTCAGGTTGACGTTGGAGTTTTCCAGGGCGTTGGCCTTGATCGAACCCAGCGTACCGGTTTGCGGGGCGTCGTAACCGGGTTGGCCCGAAGCGAAGGTCTCTCGCCAGGTCGTGCTGCCGCCAGGCTGCAGGCCTTGTTCGTTGTTGAAGCTCGCCAGCGATATCTGGCCGACAGCCTTGCTCTGCTGGTTACTGAACGTGGCGAACAGTACCCCGTTGCCGTCGATTTTAAGGCTGGTGATCTGGCCGGTGGCATAGCCGTCGGTGAACGGCGGGTTGCGATAAGTGGCCGAATTGTATTGGGTGGTGTTGGCGATGTTGATGGCGATCCCGGTCGGATTGGCAGTCGCGCCGTTTGCTTTCCACACACCTCCCGTCACAGTGCCAGGGACCCAGCCGGTAATGGTCAGGATTTTATCGGATACGCCTGCGGTTACCACGCTGGTGAGCTTGCCTGCACCGTCAAAGGTCAACGTCGACGGCACCGGTGGGGTCGATGGCGTGCCGGTTGGCGCCGAACCATCAGGGTTGCGACCGTCAATCAAGGTGTAGGCGTTCCACTTGTTGCCGTCGGTTTTCACCAGGTACTGCACCATCGGGTGCGCGTTGCCCTGGGCGTCGTACAACGTCGTGCTGTATTGAGTGGTAAAGGTGCTGGTGTCGGTTGGGTTGAATGGCTTGGCCGCCTGGTCGATCACCCGTTCCGAGGCGTTCAGGTTACTGGTGGAGTCCACCTTGGTGGAGGCCTTCGGCGGCAGGTTCGACAGGTTCAGTTGCAGGTCGGTCAGGCCACGCTTGATGATCTTGCCATCGGCATCCGCCGCGTAGCCTTGCAGGCGCGAGGTGCCCGTGTTGTTGGTGATGTAGCCGTCTTTGTCGGCACGGAAGGCACCGCTGCGGGTGTAGGCCAGCGAACCGTCGCTGCCTTTCTGGACGAAGAAACCACTGCCCTGGATCGCCATGTCGAGGATGCCGCCGCTGCCGTTGACGTCGCCTTGAGTGAACTGCTGAGACACGGTCGCCAGGTTCACCCCGTTGCCGATGCTGTTCTGGCCGGTACCCAGTTTGGAGGCGGCATAGATGTCGGCGAATTCCGCACGGGAGGACTTGAAGCCTGTGGTCGCGACGTTGGCGATGTTATTGCCCGTCACGTCCATCTGCTTGTTGGCGGCGTGCAGACCGCTAAGGCCAGTATTGAAAGACATATCAACTCCTTGGGGTGCCGTTGCTGTTCAAGGCGGGGAAGGGCTGAGTGTGTACAACGCGCATGGATGTTTGTGGGAGGTTGTGTGGAGAGAGGGTGGAGGCCTGGATTTATTTACCCGGTGCGACGTCAGAGGTCGCGCATCAGCACGATTGATCTGCGTCTACCCTTGCAACAAAGATGGCACTCGCAGCGCTGGCAGCGGACTAAGCAGCAGGGCGCACATGCGCGCTCTGCTTTTCTGACATGGATCGGACATGAATCAAACCAATCTGCAATTCAAAACCTTATTGTTACTGCTGGCCCTGGTCACGGTCGCCTTTATCTGGATATTGCTGCCGTTCTACGGCGCGGTGTTCTGGGCGGTGATCCTCGGCATCATCTTTGCGCCCATGCAGCGCCGCCTGCAGCAGCGCTTTGGCTGGAACCGCAACCTGACGTCCCTGACCACCTTGCTGGTGTGCCTGGTGATCGCGATTTTGCCGGTGATCATTACCAGCGCCTTGCTGGTGCAAGAGGGCGCCACGCTCTATAAAAACGTCGAAAGCGGCAAGTTGGATGTGGCCGGTTATATCGAGCAGTTCAAGCATTTCCTGCCGCCGTATTTCCAGCACCTGCTGGACCGTTTCGGCATGGGCAACCTGGAAGGCCTGCGCGAGAAGGTGGTCAAGGGCGCGATGCAGGGCAGCCAGTTCTTCGCCTCCCAGGCATTCAGCTTCGGCCAGGGCACGTTCGATTTCCTGGTGAGCTTCTTCATCATGCTGTACCTGCTGTTTTTCCTGCTGCGCGACGGCCCGGAGCTGGTACGCAAGGTGCGCACGGCGGTGCCGCTGGCCGAGCCGCAAAAGCGTCGCCTGCAACTCAAGTTCAATCGGGTGGTGCGGGCTACGGTCAAGGGCAACGTGCTGGTGGCTGTCACCCAGGGTGCGCTGGGGGGCTTGATCTTCTGGTTTCTGGATATTCCCAGCGCGTTGCTCTGGGCGGTATTGATGGCGTTTCTGTCCCTGCTGCCTGCGGTGGGCGCCGGGATTGTCTGGGGACCGGTGGCCGCGTACTTCCTGTTGAGCGGTTCGATCTGGCAGGGCGTTGTGCTGGCCTTGTTCGGCGTGTTCGTGATCGGCCTGGTGGACAATGTGCTGCGCCCGATCCTGGTGGGCAAGGACACCAAGATGCCGGATTACCTGATCCTGATCTCGACCCTGGGCGGGCTGTCGGTGTTTGGCCTCAATGGTTTCGTGATCGGGCCGCTGGTCGCGGCGCTGTTCATATCCTGCTGGGCGTTGTTTGTCGAAACCAAGCCACGCGTCAAGCTGCCGCTGCCCTAGGCTTCAAGCCTGTAGCCGGCTGCCAGCTGGCGTTGCATCTGGGCGTCGGATAACGAGGTGAGCGGGCCGCTGATGGGCTCGCCATCGCTTACCACGTACCAGCAGGCGAGCAGGCCCCGCTTGCGAAGAGGGGCGGGAACGGCGCTGCCGATGACGGACATGATCTGAACAGTGGGCATAAGTACCTCCAAACGTTATGGAGGTCACCTTACGGTGCGCCGGCGCCAAGGAAAAATCACCTGGCTCGATAGTCGACATCAATGCCAGGCGTTAATCCACCACCTGATCGAGCATGTGCACCACTTCCTGTTCGCTGAGCAAGCCTTTGCGCACCAGGCTTTCGGCCAGCAATGCCAGGAACTTTGCGCTGCGGTGGCCTTCCAGGTGCTTGAGTTCGGTCAAGGCGCTGTAGACCTTGCTGGACGTGCAGAGGCCAGCGGTGCGGTGCGGATTTTGCGTGGGCATGGTCCATCGTCCTTAATTGTTATTGAGTGGACAGAATCAATACTGAGACGGCTTGGTGACACAAACATGACAGCGTTTGTATGAGTCGATCAAGAGGCGATCCCAACCTGATGATGTGGGATCGGCGCTCAAGCATTGTCCTCACAACGACCTTGGCAGCATAAATCCAGACTTTGCCGCAAAAAAAGGCCCCGCGTGTGGGCGAGGCCTGTGGCGTGTGCACCAATCGGCGGTTACCAGCCGTGGCGATAGTAGCCGTGGGGCGGGCCATAGTAGCCATAACCCCGTGGCGGGCCGTAATAGACGGGCGCCGGGCGGTAATAGACCTGTTGCTGCACGTACACCGGTGGTGGCGGCGCGTAGTAGACCGGCGGCGGAGCGGCATACACCGGCTGCGGCTGCACGTACACCGGTTGTTGCTGTACATAGACCTCACGAGGCTGGCTGGCAACCACGGAGCCGACGACGGCTGCACCGACAATCGCACCCAACACGGCCGGGCCGCCCCACCCACCACCGTGAGCGGAAGCTTGGCCTGCCATAGCGAGTGCGCCAATAAGCAAAGCAATCCTGGGGACTTTACGCATCATGATCTTTCCTCGGTTAGCCCCTGCGCTTGTGGTCTGCAATCAATAGACTCAAGGATTGTCGCCGGGATACTTTTAAGACAACGTATTTCTAAAAAACAGCACAGCCAATAGGTAAAGGTTGTGTAAGGTCTGTACCGATTTGCTTACCTCAAGGAGTTACCCATGCAGATGCACCCCAACAAGGACACCCGGCTGTGCATGTCACTGTCGGCACGTCCCGGAAATTTCGGCCTGCGTTTCCATAACCATCTGTATGAGCAACTGGGCCTGAATTTCTACTATAAAGCCTTCAGCAGCCAGGACTTGCCTGGCGCGATCGGCGGCATACGAGCGCTGGGCATTCGCGGCTGTGGCGTGTCCATGCCGTTCAAGGAAGCTGCCATCGCTTTAGTGGACGAACTTGACGATTCGGTTCAAGCCATCGATTCGTTGAACACCATCGTCAACACCGATGGCCGTCTCAAGGCCTACAACACCGATTACATCGCCGTTGAGCAACTGCTGAAAAAGCATCAGGTGCCCAAAGATTCGAGCTTCGCCCTGCGCGGCAGCGGCGGCATGGCCAAGGCCGTGGCCAGTGCCTTGCGCGATGGCGGTTACGCCAAGGGTGTGATCGTGGCGCGCAACGAAGCGGCGGGCAGGGCCCTGGCGCAGAACCTGGGGTACGCATGGCAGGCTGAGTTGGGCGAGTTACGCCCGCAACTGCTGGTGAATGTGACACCGATCGGCATGAGCGGCGGGGCCGAAGCGGATCAGCTGGCATTTGCGGCCGAGGCCGTGGATAACGCTGAGACGGTGTTCGATGTCGTCGCGATCCCTGCTGAAACACCCTTGATCGTGCGTGCGCGTGCCAAGGGCAAGCGGGTGATTACCGGGCTTGAAGTGATTGCGATCCAGGCGCTGGAGCAGTTTGTGCTGTATACCGGCGTGCGCCCTACGCAGGAGCAGTTCCAGGCGGCGGTGGCCTTCGCCCGGAGCTGACGCCCTGTAGGAGCGAGCTTGCTCGCGAAAAACGTCAACGATAACGCGTGTTTTCTGAATGAACGCGATGCCAGTGAGTTTTTCGCGAGCAAGAGCTAGGCGCCCCGCCTCGCTCCTACAGACGGTGGTGTGCGCTTAACTAATTGGCTTTAGCGCAAGGTCTAACCTCGTCAGGCCTGTTCCAGCTGTGTCAGGCGTTCTTCCAGGGCGGCAATCCGCGCTTCCAGCTCTTCAATGCGGTCGGCGCCGACGGCCCCGCCGCCACGCTCCATCTGGTTCCCGCGCGCGGCAATAATCGCTTCGATATCCGCCGGGTCGCCCAGCGCATGGGTATACCGATCTTCGCGCTGCCCCGCCTGGCGCGGCACCAACACCGCCAAGCCGCGGGCAATCAGGCGTTCCAGCTGATGCACCACTTGCTCGGCGTCTTCAAAGTCATGCATGCGCCCGCTGCGCGTCAGCAACTCATTGACGGTCTGCGGCCCGCGCAGGAACAACAGCCCGATCAGGATGACCTGCGCCGGTACCAGTTCCAGCGCCTTGTCGACGCGGTGTTCCCAGCGGTCGGCGCGGCTGCCCATGACCAGCCGGGTAAAACCCTGGCCTTCCAGTACGCGCAAGCTTTGGCCAACCTGGCCCTGGCTGAGGTTGGTCACCGGTTCGCGGCTGGTCTTCTGGTTACACGCCAGCACCAGGGCGTTAAGGGTCAGGGGGTAGGTTTCCGGATTGGTCGCCTGCTTCTCGATCAGGCAGCCCAGGACGCGGATTTCCGTGCTGTTCAGGCGCGGCTCAGAAGTGTCGGTGTCGTGCTCGGCGGTCATCGCGCGTTCCCTATGCAGTGAATCCACTAGCCTAAGCCGGAAAAAATAAAAGACAAGCGGCAGGCATGGCTATAATCGTCGCTGGTTCCAACCCTGCCATTACCGTGAGACTGACATGACTATTTCCCTGTATGCCGCTTCCATCCCAGTCTTCAAGCAAATGCTCAACGCCCTGAGCGATGTGCTGAACAAGGCCGAAGCCCACGCCAGCGCCAAAAACATCGAGCCGAACGCCTTGCTGCAGGCGCGCCTGTTCCCGGACATGTTCCAGCTGGTGCGCCAGGTACAGATCGCTGTCGACTTCGCCAAAGGTGTCAGTGCACGCCTGGCCGAGATTGAAGTGCCCAAGTACGAAGACAGCGAAGTCACCTTCGCCGACCTGCAAGCGTTGATCGCCAAAGTGCTGGCCTTCGTCGACACCATCAAGCCTGAGCAAATCGACGGCAAGGAAGGCATCGAGATCGTCACCCGTCCGGGCACCCCGAAAGAGAAGCGCTTCAGCGGCCAGTCCTACCTGCTGACCTACGGCCTGCCGCAGTTCTTCTTCCACGTCACCACCGCTTACGCCTTGTTGCGTCACAACGGCGTGGAAGTGGGCAAGCGTGACTACATGGGCGCTTTCTAAGGCTGTGACATGATCGTTCCCACGCTCTGCGTGGGAATGCCGCCCTGGACGCTCCGCGTCCGGCTCGTTGCGCAATGGCTGGTGTTCAAGCCGGCTGTGCATCCTTGTCCAAACACGCCGCTGCGGTGAACAACACATCGGTGGACGAGTTGAGCGCGGTTTCCGCCGAATCCTGCAATACGCCGATGATGAAGCCGACAGCCACCACCTGCATGGCAATCTCACTCGGAATGCCGAACAGACTGCACGCCAGCGGAATCAGCAGCAGCGAGCCGCCGGCCACGCCCGAAGCCCCGCAGGCACAGATGGCCGCGACCACGCTGAGCAGTACGGCGGTGGGCAGGTCCACGGCGATGCCCAGCGTATGCACGGCTGCCAGCGTCAGTACAGTGATGGTGATTGCCGCACCGGCCATGTTGATCGTGGCACCCAGGGGGATCGACACCGAATACGTGTCTTCATGCAGGCCCAGGCGTTTGCTCAACGCCAGGTTCACCGGAATATTCGCCGCCGAGCTGCGGGTAAAGAACGCGGTGATACCGCTTTCGCGCAGGCACAGCAGCACCAGGGGGTAAGGGTTGCGACGCAGTTTCCAGAATACGATGGCCGGGTTGATCACCAGCGCCACAAACAGCATGCAGCCGATCAATACCACCAGCAGATGGGCATAGCCGAGCAGGGCGCCGAAGCCGGAGGTGGCCAGGGTCGAGGCGACCAGGCCGAAGATCCCCAGCGGGGCGAAGCGGATCACCATCCGTACGATCAGCGTTACGCCATTGGACAGGTCGTCGAGCACGGTGCGGGTGGTGTCGCCTGCATGGCGAATGGCAATGCCCATGCCGATGGCCCAGGCCAGGATGCCAATGAAGTTGGCATTCATCAGCGCGCTGACCGGGTTATCCACCACGCTGAGCAGCAGGCTTTGCAGCACCTCGCCGATACCGCCGGGGGCGCTGACGGTGGCGTCATGGGTAGCCAGGACCAGGGAAGACGGGAACATCATGCTGGCAACCACCGCGACCACCGCAGCGGCAAAGGTACCCAGCAAATACAGAAACAGGATCGGTCGGATATGGGTTTCCTGGCCGTGTTTATGATTGGCGATGGACGCCATCACCAGCACGAACACCAGGATCGGCGCGACGGCCTTCAGGGCCGCGACGAACACTTTGCCGATAAAGCCGGTGGCCTTGGCGGCCTCTGGCAGCAACAGGGCCAGCAGAATGCCGGCGATCAGGCCGATGATGATTTGGGTGACCAGGCTGACGCGCATTAAGCGTTGCAGCAGAGAAGGGGCAGCAGTCATAAACGGTTGTCTCTAGTTTTTTTAGTGGGCACAGCATTGCAGGGAGAAAGTACTGTAGGAAGCAGGCGCAAAGTCTAGCATGCTGTAGGACGAGTCCCGTTTGCTGCGTCATTGCGTCACCGCCATCGTCGGATTTGGCAAATCGTTCCCACAGCGCGTTCAGGGCAGGGCGGTAAACAGTTCGCGCCGGGCGCCTTCGGTAATCGCCACGATGCCCGGGTGCTTGACCTTGCGCTCCACCGAGATGGCGTAAAACGATTCGGTCACCGCGTCGGTCTGGCCGATAAGTGCCACGCCGTACTGGCGCACCACTTCATCGGCGATCACGCTGGGGGCGATAAAAATGCCGCTGCCGGATTGCCCGAATGCCTGCATCAAGGCGCTGTCGTCGAACTCGCCGATGATCCTGGGCTGAATCTGCTGATCGGCGAACCAGCGCTGCAAACGGCTGCGCACCACGGTCTCCGCGCCGGGGATCAACAACGGTGCGCCGTGCAAACACGCCGGGAACGCGCCGCCATGTTGCTCGGCCAACGCGTGGGTGGCAAAAAAGCTGATGCCGCATTCCCCCAGCTTCTGGCTGTAGCCCTTGATGTCCAGGTGAGTAGGCATCGGGCTGTCGGAAATCACCAGGTCCAGGCGCTGGATCGCCAGGTCGGCCAATAACCGTTCGAGTTTGTCTTCCCGGCACGTGATGCGGATCGGTTCGCTCAGCTCCATGGTGGGCGCGATCAGGCGGTACACGATGGACTTGGGCACCACGTCCGCCACCCCGACGCGAAACACAATCTGCTGCTCATTGGGCTGCGCGCGTAGCATCGCCTCCAATTCATTGCCGGTCTGGAACATCTGCTCGGCGTAGGGCAGGGCCTGGCGCCCGGCTTCGGTCAGCTCCAGCTGGCGCCCTACGCGCTGAAACAGGGCGATGCCAAAGGTCTGTTCCAGCAGGCTGATCTGCCCGCTGATGGTTTGGGGCGTAAGGTTCAGTTGTTCGCAGGCGCGCACGATGCTGCCCGTCTTCGCCACCACCCAGAAGTAATGCAACTGTCGATAATTGAGCATCACCGTCTACACTTCGTAAAAACCGAAGTATACCTGAGAAAAATACGAATTTTTCTGAACTGTTCATCTGCATAAAATGCCTCGCTATCGCGGGGCCACTATTTGGCCCCAGGGGTTCTAACGAGGAATACATCATGAAACTCAATTCCCTGGGCGCGGCGTCGCTGCTTGCGCTTTCATTGGTGATGATCAGCGGTTGTGATCAGGTCGAGAAAAGCGCGCAGCAGGTGCTGGGCAAGGCCACCGAGTCGGCCAAGCAAGCCATCGATGACACCCAGAAGGCCGCCGAACAGGCATTGAGTGAAGCGACCCAAGGCTTGATCAGTCCGCAGAAAAAGGACGACCCGGCAGAAAAAGACGCTGAATCGAACACCCAAGAAACCTAATTTCCCAGCACAACGTCAGGACTGACCTATGGATTATCTTTTACAACTGGCCGCCAGCCCCACCGCGTGGATCGCGCTGGCCACCTTGATCGTCATGGAAATCGTGCTGGGCATCGATAACCTGATCTTCATCTCGATCCTCACCAACAAACTGCCCGAGCAGCATCGGGCCAAGGCGCGGCGCATTGGCATCAGCATGGCGCTGATATTGCGCCTGGGCTTGCTGAGCACCATTGCCTTTATCGTGCAGCTGACGGCGCCGGTGTTCGAAGTGTTCGGCCAGGCCTTTTCGTGGAAGGACATGATCCTGATCGCCGGTGGCCTGTTCCTGGTGTGGAAGGCAACCACCGAGATCCACCACAGCATGGACCCGGCGCCCGAAGAGAAAGCCAGCGTTGGCAATACGGTGGCCATCGGCTTTGCTGCCGCCATCGGACAGATCCTGCTGCTCGACCTGGTGTTCTCCATCGACAGCATCATCACGGCAGTGGGCATGACCGAACACTTGCCGATCATGATCATTGCCGTGGTGACCTCGGTCATCGTGATGCTGGTGGCGGCCGAACCCTTGGCCAAGTTCATCAACGACAACCCGACCGTGGTGATGCTGGCCCTGGGTTTCCTGATCATGATCGGCATGACGCTGATCGCCGAAGGCTTCGGCGCCCATGTGCCAAAAGGCTACGTGTATGCGGCCATGGCGTTCTCGGCGGCGATCGAATGCCTGAACATTGCCCGACGTAACCGGCACGCGCGTTTGTTGGCAGCCCGGCAGTAACGCTTGACCTGAAAAGCCGGCCGCGTTCATTAGAGCGCGGTTGGCTTTTGGCTATCTGGTAGAATTTTCCTACACGATAGCTAGAGGTTTCCCATGAGCGAGCAGATTCGACTTACGCAGTACAGCCATGGTGCGGGTTGCGGTTGCAAGATCTCGCCTCAGGTGCTGGAGGTGATTCTGGCCGGCAGTGGCGCACAAAACCTCGATCCCAACCTCTGGGTGGGCAACGCTTCACGCGATGATGCGGCGGTGTACGCCATCGACGACGAACGCGGCGTGGTCTCCACCACGGACTTTTTCATGCCGATTGTCGACGATCCCTTCGACTTCGGGCGCATTGCCGCCACCAACGCCATCAGCGACATCTACGCCATGGGCGGCGACCCGTTGATGGCTATTGCCATTCTTGGCTGGCCGGTGAATGTGCTGGCGCCGGAGATCGCCCGCGAAGTGATCCGCGGTGGCCGTGCGGTGTGCGACGCTGCGGGCATTCCGCTGGCGGGTGGGCATTCCATTGACGCGCCGGAACCGATCTTCGGCCTGGCCGTGACCGGCATCGTGCAAAAACGCCATATGAAGCGCAACGACACCGCCACCGCAGGGTGCAAGCTGTACCTGACCAAACCCTTGGGCATCGGCATCCTCACCACCGCCGAAAAGAAGGGCAAATTGCGCGAGGCCGACATCGGCCTGGCCCGCGACTGGATGTGCACCCTCAACAAACCCGGTAGCCGCTTCGGCAAGCTGGCCGGGGTGACTGCGATGACCGATGTCACCGGTTTCGGCCTGTTGGGCCATCTGGTGGAAATGGCCGACGGCAGCGGCCTCACGGCCCGCATCGAATATGCAAAAGTCCCACGCTTGCCAGGCGTCGAATACTACCTGGACCAGGGCTGCGTACCCGGTGGCACCTTGCGCAACTTCGACAGCTACGCCAGCAAGGTCGGGCGCGTGCAGGAACTGCACAAGCGCGTGCTGTGCGATCCGCAAACCAGCGGTGGCTTGCTGATCGCCGTCACGCCCGAAGGCGACGCCGAGTTCCACGCGGTGGCCGCTGAACTGGGCCTGGTCCTGGAGTCCATTGGCGAACTGCTTGAGCGACAGACCAACGCGGTAGAGGTGATTTGATGGCGACTGATATCACCGATTACCGCGACATTTTCCTCAACGACCGGCCGATGATGGATACCCGCGCGCCGGTCGAGTTCACCAAGGGCGCGTTCCCCGGCGTGGTCAACCTGCCGCTGATGACCGACGAAGAGCGCCAGCGGGTCGGCACCTGCTACAAGCAGCAAGGCCAGCAAGCTGCAATCGTGCTGGGCCATGAGCTGGTGTCGGGGGCGGTCAAGGCCGTGCGTATCGAGCAATGGGCACAGTTCGCCCAGGCCAATCCACAGGGCTACCTGTACTGCTTTCGCGGCGGGTTGCGCTCGCAGATTGTGCAGCAATGGCTGAAAACCGAAGCGGGTATCGAGTATCCGCGTGTCGGTGGTGGCTACAAGGCCATGCGTACTTTCCTACTGGATACGCTGGACCAGGCGACTGCTCAATGTGATTTTGTGCTGCTCGGCGGCATGACCGGCACCGGCAAGACCGAAGTGCTCGGTCAGTTACGCAACGCCCTGGACCTGGAAGGCCATGCCAACCATCGCGGCTCCAGCTTCGGCAAGCGCGCCACGGCGCAGCCTTCCACTATCGACTTCGAAAACCGCCTCGCGGTGGACGTGCTGAAAAAACGCGCGGCGGGCATCGAACAGTTCGTGGTCGAGGACGAGAGCCGCATGATCGGCAGCTGCGCGCTGCCGCTGCCGTTACACAAAGGTATGCAGGCATTCCCGATGGTGTGGCTCGAAGACAGCGTTGAAGGTCGCGTCGAGCGCATCCTGCGCGATTATGTGGTCGACCTGTGCGCCGAGTTCATTGAGGTATTGGGTGAAAATGGCCAGGCACTCTTTGCCGAACGTCTGACCCAAAGCCTTGCCAATATCCATAAGCGCCTGGGCGGCGAACGCTTTCAGCGGCTGCAGGCGATTTTGCAGGACGCCCTGGCGGAACAGGCACGCAGCGGGGCAGTGGACCTGCACCGCGTGTGGATCGAAGGCTTGTTGCGCGAGTATTACGACCCGATGTACGCGTTTCAGCGTGAAAAGAAAGGCGCGCGGATCGAGTTCGCCGGGGAGCAGGGGGCGGTGGTGGAATACTTGCGTGAGCGTGGTGTTCGGCGCAGTTGATTGGCAGGTTTCAAAGACGCCTTCGCGGGCAAGCCTTAAGGGTTTTTTGTAGGGGCGGCTACCGACAGCGCACCTACGCCAGCAAAGCCTGGCTACTGCCGGTGGCGAGCAAGGTGCAGGCGCGTTCGCAGCTGTATGCGCGGCAATATGCCGGGTGCAAGGATGAGTTGGGTCGAGGGTTCTGGAGCCAGTTCTGGCATTGGTTGTAAAGCACTGCGCTGGATGCATGCAAATCAAAATGTGGGAGGGGGCTTGCCCCCGATGGCGGAGTGTCAGCCACTGATGTTGCGACTGATGTACCGCTATCGGGGGCAAGCCCCCTCCCACAGTAGATGGCGGTACGGCGACGGCCGCGAAAGGGTCGTCAGCCCACTTGAAATCTAAAGAATCACCGCCCCGATCAACCCGCACACCACTCCCATCAGCATGGTCAGCCCGGCCACCGTCACCAGCACCCGCGCATCGAAATCCTTGCGCAGCATCAGCAGCGACGGCAGGCTTATGCTCGGCAGGGTCATCAGCAAGGCGACGGCCGGGCCGGTGCCCATGCCCAGGGTCATCATGGTTTGTACGATGGGAATCTCGGCCGCCGTAGGAATCACGAATAACGTGCCGACTATCGCCAGCGGAACCAGCCACACAAGGCTGTCGGCCATCGCCCCGTCCACATGGGGGAACAGCCAGACCCGTGCCGCGCCGAGGATCAGCACCGCGAGGATATACACCGGGATGGTGCTCCAGAACAGCTGCCACAACGTCCGTAACCAGCGCGTCAGGAAGGGTTCGGACTCAGCAGTGCTGACCTCGGCCACGGCCTCCAGCGCCGCTTCCGGCACTTGGTCCGGGCGCGCAATACGCTGCGCGATCAATGACACACCCACCACCAGCACAATCCCCGCCACCAGCCGCAACGCGGTAAAGCCCCAACCCAGCACAAAGCCCATGAACACCAGCGTGGCGGGGTTCAATACCGGGTTGGCAATCCAGAACGCCAGCGCCGCGCCCACCGACACCTGCTGACGGCGCATGCCTGCCGCCACCGGCGCCGCGCAGCAACTGCACATCATCCCCGGCAAGGCGAACAGCCCGCCACGCAGGGTCGAGCCCAGTCCGGCCCGGCCAAACAGGCGCAGCAGCCAGTCGCGCGGGATCAGCACTTGCAGCAGCGAACCGAGGATCACCGCCAGCACGGCGGCTTTCCAGATCGCCAGGAAATACACCTGGGCATAGGCCAGCGCCGCCGCGAGGGGCGAGCTTTGCTGGTCATTGAGAATCGAGGCACCGATGCTGTGGTTGTCGGCCGCGACAAAGGCCTTGAGGTAGTAGGGCGACCATTTCACGTAGTAGAGGCCGACGCAGGCCACCAGGAGAAACAGCGCAGGTTTGCACCAGAACGACCAGCCCCGGTTGGGCTGGGCAGAAGGGAGGTTGGACATGAAGATGTTCCGCCGATGAGTCAATAGCGCAGCATCATACGCGCCTGACGCTCAACCTTCAGATATCTGCGCTGACCTGGGTCGGATCCGGGCAGGTTTGCACACCATTATCGAGCCCCTGCTTGTAGTTGCGACTGAGCAGCGAGGCCTTGCCGTTGTGCCAGGTGAGTGTCAGCACGTACAGCGAGTCATAGTCGTTACCGGACCAGTCTTCGGTGATGGTGTGCTTTTCGCCTGCCGCTTCACTGGCGACTTTGTTGATCAACTCCGGCAGGTAACCGTGGGACCAGGCGGTGTAGATCGTGGCGTTGTGGTACTTGTCTTCGACCAGTTCATCGGCCAGGGCACTGGTGTCGTTTGCCGAGAACTTGATGTTGACCGGCAGGCCCAGCTTGATTGCGCTGGGACTGATGGTCATCAGCGGGCGAATGTAGCTGTAGGAGTTGTCGTGCTCACCTTCCTCGACATTGCGCGTCGGGTTGGCGGCGAACACGAAATCGGCCTTGCCGAATTTTTCCGGCAAGACACTGGCCAGGTTCATCGCACGGTTCAGGCCCTGGCAATTGAGTTGGCCCAGGCCCCCGGCAGGTTTTTCGCCGTGGCGCAGAAATACCAGGGTTTGCACGCCGTCTACCGGTTGCGCGCGGCTTTCACGGGCATCCAGTGCCGTGACAATACCCGCCGTGACCAGCAGCAGCGGTAACATGATGTATGAATAACGTTTGATGTGTTGCACAAGGCGCAGAGGCTTGATCTTCATTAGGTTCGAGTCTTCTTGCGTCGGGTTAAGGCTGACAGGCCCGGCCCAGTGGCGCGGTGCGCGTCTGAGGGTGTTCCATGTCGGTATAGCCAGGTGCCTCCATTCACCGAACAAGCGCACTTATGAGTGCATTCGGGCATTTTGGTTCGCCCACGGGGATTCTAGTCAGGCAATGTTGCTCGATGATGACGCATGCACGACGCCGAGCAGATGACTATCATGGGGATTTTGAGCTCAGGAACTTCCTCGATGAACGCACTCGCCGCTTTCCCGATCAACAGCAAATGGCCCGCCCAGCACCCGGAGCGCCTGCAACTGTACTCGCTGCCTACGCCCAACGGTGTAAAAGTCTCGATCATGCTCGAAGAGCTGGGCCTGCCTTATGAGGCGCACAAGGTCAGCTTCGACACCCAGGACCAATTATCCCCCGAGTTCCTGTCGCTGAACCCCAATAACAAGATCCCCGCAATCATCGACCCCAATGGTCCCAGCGGGCAGCCGCTGGCGTTGTTCGAGTCCGGCGCGATCCTGATTTACCTGGCGGAAAAGACCAGCCAGTTGCTCGCCGAAGACCCGGCCACTCGCTACGAAACCCTCCAGTGGCTGATGTTCCAGATGGGCGGGATCGGCCCGATGTTCGGCCAGTTGGGGTTCTTCAACAAGTTCGCCGGCAAGGCCTATGAAGACAAGCGCCCGCGCGACCGTTATGCCGCCGAGTCGCGGCGCTTGCTCCAGGTACTGGAGAAACGCCTGCTGGGCCGCACCTGGATCATGGGTGACGATTACAGCATTGCCGACATCGCCACCTTCCCCTGGATTCGCAACCTGATCGGTTTCTACGAATCGGGCGACCTGGTAGGCATCGCCGATTTCCCTAATGTACTGCGCGCGCTGGACGGTTTTGTCGCACGCCCAGCGGTGATTCGTGGCCTGAATATTCCGAGCTGAGCATGCCGATTTTCGATTTCAAACAACTGGATGTCTTCAGCCGTGTGCCGCTCAAAGGCAACCCAGTTGCCGTGGTGCTCGGGGCCGACAGCCTGACGGACCAGCAGATGGCCGACTTCGCCAAGTGGACGAACCTCAGCGAAACCACGTTTTTGCTGACGCCCCGTGACCCGCGAGCCGACTACCGGGTAAGAATTTTCACAACTTTGCAGGAACTGCCGTTTGCCGGGCATCCGACCTTGGGCAGTTGCCACGCGTGGTTGCAGGCAGGCGGTGTTGCGCGTGGGCAAGAGATCATTCAGGAGTGCGAAATCGGCCTGGTACGCATTCGACGCGAAGGCGACGAGCTGGCGTTCATCGCGCCACCGCTGTTGCGTTCCGGCGTTGTCGAGGCGTCGCTGCTGGAGCGTGTGCGCGTGGGGCTGGGCCTGGCGCCCGGCGCTATTGTGCGCAGCCAGTGGGTGGATAACGGCGCGGGTTGGCTGGCGGTGATGCTGGCTGATCGAAAGGCTGTGCTGGCGCTGCGGCCTGACTACGCGCAGTTGCTCGGGCTGGCGGTTGGCGTCATCGCGCCCGGCACAGGGGACGACGCACAGTTTGAGGTGCGCGCCTTCATCGCCGGCGACGGTGCTCAGGAAGACCCGGCCACCGGCAGCTTGAACGCCGGGCTTGCCCAATGGCTGCTCGGCGAGGGCCTGGCGCCGGAGCGCTACGTGGTCAGCCAAGGCACCGCCATCGGGCGAGCGGGGCGTATTCGCATCGAGCGCCAGGGCAGTGAAATCTGGGTGGGCGGCGCCGTTGCCGTCTGCATCGAAGGGCATTTACAGCTCTAGATCAATGCAATTGTTACGTGCTGCGCAATACACTGTTGGCCCCTCGGCATTTGTGCCGCCGGGGCTTGGGGCATAAGCTTTGGCCCCAAAGAGTTCAGCCACTTTTCAGGAAAACCATGACCAGCCAGTTCCCCCAAGCCCGCCCCCGTCGCCTGCGCCGCTCTCCGGAGCTGCGTGGCCTGTTCCAGGAAAGCGAATTCACGCTCAACGACCTGGTGCTGCCGATTTTCGTCGAAGAAGAAATCGACGATTTCGTGCCGATCACCAGCATGCCGGGCGTGTTGCGTATTCCTGAGAAAAAGCTGGCCGGCGAGATCGAGCGCTATGCCCGTGCCGGCATCAAGTCTGTGATGACCTTTGGCGTTTCCCACCACCTGGACGCCAGCGGCAGCGATACGTGGAAAGAGCGCGGCCTGGTCTCGCGCATGTCGTCGATCATCAAGGACGCCGTGCCGGAAATGATCGTGATGTCCGACACCTGCTTCTGCGAATACACCGACCATGGCCACTGCGGCGTGATGCACGGCGCCCACGTCGATAATGACGCGACCCTGGTCAACCTCGGCAAACAAGCCGTGGCCGCCGCCCGCGCCGGTGCCGACGTCATAGCGCCCTCGGCGGCGATGGACGGCCAGGTCCAGGCCATCCGCCGCGCCCTGGACGATGCCGGTTTCACCCACATCCCGATCATGGCCTACTCCACCAAATTCGCCTCGGCCCTCTACGGCCCGTTCCGCGAAGCCGGCGGCAGCGCCCTCAAGGGCGACCGCAAAAGCTACCAGATGAACCCGATGAACCGCCGCGAGGCCGTACGAGAATCGCTGCTCGACGAGCAGGAAGGCGCCGATGCGCTGATGGTCAAACCGGCCGGCGCCTACCTCGACATCATCCGCGACATCCGCGAGGCCTCACGCCTGCCGGTGGCGGCGTATCAAGTGAGCGGCGAGTACGCGATGATCAAATTCGGCGCACAGGCCGGGGCGATTGACGAGGATCGCGTAGTGCGCGAGACCCTGGGCTCGATCAAGCGGGCGGGGGCGGATTTGATATTTACGTATTTTGCGATGGATTTGGCGTTGGCGGGGATTTAGGTAGACGCTCATTCTGTGGCGAGCGTGCTCGTCACAGATGCATTTGCTAAGTTTGCACCGATTCAGCCCAGCGCTGGCAGAAATCATGCTGCTCTTGTATATCATTGGTGAGATCGTTTTCTTCATAAGAAAATATATGCACAAGTTCCCCTTCTGGCTGCCCCATTGTCAGTTCGTAAGCAATAAGACCGTTTGACATATGTGAAGACATACCTGACGTGTGGACGTTGATTTTGGCGCCTTTGCAAAGAAACAACGTGTCTTTCATATCAGCTCTTAATAAGCCGAAGCAATCGTATAAGTCCATTGCTGTATAGGTTTTTTGGATCCCGTTGCTTAGCAATAGATAAAGGGTAGATTTACCGCCTTCATATTCGATCACTGCACTGTCACGTATCCCGTCTTTGATAATGGTGATTTCACGTGATTTCATGGGTATTTCCTATGCGGGTTCAAAATTGTATATCCCTTAAAGGTTCCGTCTTCATTAACTGGCGATGCACCTAAAATATCCTTGGTATCTATTCGACCGGGAATTGCGATTTCTAATTCGTTTTTATGTTTTGAGAGCTTCCCGAGCTCTTTGTTTACGTCTCTTCCAGGAATTTTCCTCAGTGTGTAAAGGAAACCTTCTTCGAATCCAAAGCTTGAAGCAAATACCAACGCTTGTTTCCTTGAGGATGAAGTGGGGACGAAATTGCTAGGAGGACTGGCATTATTCAACACGTGCAGGAAAAGGTCTGTGCTGTCTCCTCGACTTTCAAATCCATTATTAAAGATTTCGTCTGGTTCTCTTAAGTCACCGCGATACAGATATTCTCGTTTTTTTTCTGAGCTGGGTAGCGGGGGAGCTCCCTCATCTACCTTTACCTGCCCGTGAGATTTTTCTGTATTAAGCTGTGGTTTACATCCGCCCGCGCCTGGACATGTACTCAACCCTAGCGGATCCACCCACCCAGTAGGATTGGGCACGTAGTGGTACCCATTGATCCCACCCGCCAGCTTCACCGGGTCCGGCGTCAGGTAACGACCGATATTCGGGTGGTAATAGCGATGGCGGTTGTAGTGCAGGCCGCTTTCCTGGTCGTAGTACTGGCCTTGAAAACGTAGCGGGTTGTCGATTTTGCCGACGTCGAGGCGGCTGATTTCGCCGTAGGCGCGGTAATGGGCGGACCAGACGATTTCGCCGTCGGACGTTGTAAGTTCCTGCGGTGTGCCGAGGTGATCGAGTTGGTAGTAGTAGGGGTTGGTTTCTTCTGGCCCGAAGCCTTCCAGCAGTGCCAGCGGGCGGAAGCTGTCGGGTTCGTAGAGGTAGCTGCGATGGCGGTCGGCATGGTGTTCGGCGATCAGCTTGTCGCCTTGCCAGAAAAACTCTGTGGTGGTGCCATCTACGGTTTTGCTGATACGTCGACCAAACGGGTCATAGCGATAGCTGGCGGTTTGGCCGTTGGGTTTGGTGACGCCAATCAGCCGGTGCTGGCAGTCGTAGCGGTACTCGGTGACGAGTGCATGACCCTTGCCATGCCGTTCTCTTATTAGATTTCCGAAGGCGTCATAGTCGTAATGGTGATCGCCTTGGATCATCAGGCGATTGCCCGCCACGATGTCCGGCCCCGGCCTGTCTTGCATAAGCAAATTGCC